>CAZRTY010000074.1:0-8807 GCA_964603055.1 uncultured Rhodothermales bacterium
AGCTCCGCGCGCTGTTTGGAATCGAGGCTTCCGATAACGACCACCTGTGTTGAGTATCTGAATTTAACGGTGCGGACGGCATGGACGACGCCTCGGTTCCTTCAATCGCCCAACACGGGTTACGTGTACGCGCCGCGATCATCTTGCAGATGAACACTCCACACGCCGATCGCCATGTTCGCTCGCATAATCGTCCTTTTCCTCGCGGCCGCGACTTTTTACGCCGATTCATCCGCGCAACCATCCGTCGACACTGCGTTTTCGTGGCGCAGCTACGCGCGGGAGGGCACCACCCAGGTCCTCATCTTCCCCACTCGTTCCGACGACCCGACTGTCGTCGTGCTACGAGAACTGGCGGATAATGCCGGCCCATCCACCGTGACAGATATCCGACATCTCGTTGAGCTTATCGGCCGCGAACACGGCGTCGATCCGGCCGAGGCCATCTGGGTGATACACTGGGGGAATTTCAGCTACCGCGGCGCCGAAGCGTCGCGGCGTGAGGTCTTCCTGCGGGCAACCTTCCGTCGCAATAAATCAGGCGCGGTCTCAGCACCATCCTGGCGTATCCTGAACCGAGATGAGGTACGCGATCTCACGGCCCGCCACTACCCTTGACGCCTTCGCAGCATTCACTCGCCCGCAATAAGGCCGCGGCGGATGGCAAATCGGATGAGGTCGCTCTGGTTTTGGAGCTGCAGCTTTGACATCAGATTCTCGCGGTGCTTCTCAACCGTTCGACGACTGATAAACAGCCGCTCACCGATCTGTTGACTCGTGAGGCCCTCAGCGCTCAGTTGGAGCACTTCGCGCTCACGGTGCGTCAGCATGTCCTGCGGATCTTCCTCTTCGGGACGCTCCGTCAACGCCCGCCTGATTAAATCGGTGGGTAGGCCGCTGCCGAGATAATGGCGGCCATCCAGCACGCTGCGCAGCGCTTCGATGATTTCGCCGGCATCGGCTCCTTTTAGCACGTAGGCCAGCGCTCCCCGGCGAAACGCCATGATCGCATAGCGATCGTCGCCATGCATCGACAGCATCACGAACCGTGTGGATGGCGACCGACGGATGCCCTCATCAAGTACATCGAGCCCGTTGAGCCCCGGAAGTGAGACGTCCAGGATTGCGGCTTCCGGTTTGTGCTGCTCGATCAACTCCAGTGCGGTGAGGCCGTCGTGCGCGATGGCCGCAACCTGAAAGTCAACCTGCCGCTCGAGCAATGCTCGCATGCCATGCACGGTCACCTCGTGATCATCCGCGAGCAAAATCTGGATAGGCATCGATCATACACCCGTTTCAACGAGTTCAGTGGGAATGACAACCGAAATGCGCGTGCCCGCCCCCTCCTCGCTCCAAATCCGCGTGATTCCGCCAAGCAGTCGCGCACGCTCTCTCATATTGGCCAGGCCCGAGCTCTCGCCAAAATCTACGGCCATTCGGTTGAAGCCTCTTCCGCGGTCCACGATATCAATGCGGAGACTATCATCATCTTCAGTCTCCAGCGAGACTGTCGCGGTTGTGCTATCGGCGTGCCGCGCCACATTGGTGAGCGCCTCCTGGATAATGCGATAGGCGGCGGTTTCCACCTGTGGTGCGTAACGCCGGCCCTCGGGTAACGCGGCGTGCACCTCGACCTCGATGCCCGTCTGCCTGCGATAACGGGACACAAACCACTCGACCGCCGGCCGAAGCCCGAGGTCATCGAGCACATCCGGTCGGAGATTCATCGTCAGGCGGCGGACGGATTCGGAAAGCTCAGAGGCAAGATTTTGTGCCTCACCGATATCGCTCATCGTCTGTTCGACGTCTTCCGTGACGGCATCACGTGCCATCGAAAGACACATCTGGATCGACGTCAGCATTGCCCCCGCCTCGTCGTGAAGCTCCCGCGCGATATGCCGGCGCTCGGCTTCCTGTGCCTCGATCAGGCGCATTGAAAGCCGCTTCAGCTCGCGGGTGTAACGCAAGTTCTCCCGGCTGATACGATTCGTCTCCGTCACGTCGAGAGCAAGCACGAGCCGCGCCTTCCGCCCGTCGATCTCGATAGCGTGCGAGTCAATATTTACTTCAATGATTGAGCCGTCTTTCTTCCGATGTATCCATGAGCCCGCGCGCCGTCGCGTGGCGGGGTTCTCGGCCATGTACTGCTCAAGACGCTCCGCCTCGTCGTCGGGGCGGATGTCGAGGATAGTCATTGCGAGGAATTCCGCTTCCGAATATCCATAATGCCGGATAGCGGCGTCGTTCACGCGCAAAAACTGATAGGTGTCCGTGTCGAAGACCCACATCGGGCGCGGGTTGGAAGCGAAGAGCATGCGATATTCGGCTTCCGACTTCCGAAGTGCCTCTTCCATCCGGCGCTGTTCACGAATATCTCGGGCCGTGCTGATGCCTACCGTTCGACCGTCGAGTTCGATTCGTCTCGCGATCACTTCGACTGGAATGATCTCACCGTCGGATGCCGCGTGATGGCTGATCATCCGAACGATGTCGCAGCCATGATGCTGTTCGGTGATGCGATCGAGCTGTGCCGCGTCATCGCGCACGATGTCTTGAACTCGCATCCCTACGAGCTCCTCGTGGGTGTACTTAAGCAGGCGGCAGGCGGAGTCGTTTGCCTCGAGGATCCGCCCCGGTAGCATCTCATCGCTCAGTTCGTAGACCAGAACCTCATCCTGCGTATTCTGGAAGAGTGTTTCGAAGCGAAGCTCCGTCGCATCGCGCGCACGTTCGGCATCGATCAGAGACGTGAGATCGCGGAGGGAGAACAGCACGGCTGAAACCTCGCCGTGCTCATTCCAAACAGGTGCTACACGCTGCTCGAAGTGACTGACGCGGTCCTCAAACGTCATGTCGAACGTGAACTCTACGACCTCTCCTGCGCCCGCGCGCTTCAGAATGTCGCGGAAAGTTGATCTGTCCGGCTCACTGAGCTGGTCGTCTATCGTATCGCCAAATACGAGCGACACACCGAGATTCTGTTCGATGAGCTCATCCGCCTTTTGGTTGAAAATGACGATTTGCCCTTCGGGATTGAAGAGCGTGAAGGCGGTATGAGCCGACTCAAAAACGGCGCGGAGGCGTTCCTCAGAAATCCGCAGTTGCCGCTCGAACGCGAGCTGTTCGGTGACGTCTTCGGCGATGGTAATGACACCCGTCGGATTCCCCCGCTCATCCCACAGAACAGCGGCCGAGATATTGACGTCGATCTCATCACCGCGTTTATGGGGCCGCCGCGTCCGGAAAGATCGCACCATCTCGCCGCGTAGGAGTCGCTCCACGACCTCATCCGCACCCTCGCCTTCAAGTGCCGGCGCACGCTTGCCGCGAACTTCCTCCTCGGTCCATCCAAAGATCGCTTCAGCGGCGTCGTTCCAGAGCGAAATTCGTCCGTCTGCGTCGAGTATGACAATGCCCAGCGGAGAGGCCTTGAGCAGCCGATCGATAAAGGCGTTTTCGTCGTAAGGCGCTACTTCCTCGGCTGGCTCCGTCCGGCGCCGCGATGCGTAGAAATAGACCGCTGCCGTCGTAACCGCGCCAAGCAATAGAGCGCCGATCAGTCCGGCAAGCGGATCGGTGGCCAATATCTGGACGAAGCCGATGCCGATGATGAACCACACCAGCGCGGCGAGCGCGTACAGTAGGGCGGTTCGCCCTGCGCCGTTGTACCTCTTGCCGTCACTACGTGGCAAAGCCATAGCAGATTAGAATTGTCCGCCCCCGAGAAATGGCCGGATCAGGTTCCAATAGGGGATCGCCGACGTTGCCGAACGTTGGGCCGACCGACTCCCCTGGGCATGGCAGGCAACCCCGAAATCGCGAATGAGTGGTGTGGGCCGGCGTACAACGCCTCTCATGCCCGAGGCTCAACCGACCTCACGATTTCTTCAATATGACCGGATACCCTGAAATTTCCAACTACGCATGTTTCTTTCAGTGCATCCCGACATCCAGGCCGCTATTAGTGCGTCTTATTATTCGAGCAGAAGCTCATTCTCCCGGTTTGCCGGCAGTCGGAGAACGAACGTACTGCCTTTGCCGAGGTGGCTGCGCGCACTCAATTCACCTCCATGCCGCCGCGCGATACGATTTGCGATCGCAAGACCGATTCCCGTACCAGGCGAGTCGCGCCGCGTCAGCCGCTCAAATGGAAGGAAGATGCGGTCCAGGTATTTTTCGTCGAAGCCGCTGCCGTTGTCCTCAACCACGATGTCGACGTAGCCCTCGACAATCGACCGGGTGGTTACATCCACGCGAACAGGCCGGCCCTGCACGCGAAACTTAAGCGCATTATCGATCAGACATTCGAGCGCACGAGCGATTTGGCCGGCGTCGCAAACCAGCGATGGAAGCTCCGCCCACGTGAGACTTCCGCCGGCTTCTTCAACTGCTACCTCGAAGCGATCGCCAAGCCGATGCGCAATATGATTGAGGTCGACATCTTCGAACGACGTGCCCCGCGTCGAAACGCGGGAGTACTCCAGCAGATCGGCGATCAGTTCTGACATGTGCGCGGCCGAACCGTACATCCGATCGAGATAATAGGCCGCGGTCTCGTCGAGGTGAGCACCGTATTCATCCCGCAGAAGCGTCGAAAACGATCGGATTTTGCGCAGCGGCTCCTGAAGGTCGTGAGAGGCGATGGAGGCGAACTCCTGTAGTTCACGATTCCGCTCGGTAAGCGCCTGGTTTGCTGCTTCGAGGCTTTCGTTGAGGCGAGCGAGTTTTTCGGCGCGGACGAATACGATCTCGTTGATGGACGTCCGGAGCTGGCGCGCCGCCTCAATCTCGGCAGGTTTCCAGGGCTTCGCGTGGCGCCGGCTCACGGATAGCCACACGTCGTGGGCATTCCGCACCGCAGGCGGGATGCCGTCCTTAGGCAGCACCGACCGAGACTCCGACTGCTGCACCTCGGGCCTGAACCACAGGATCTGATGATGATTCATGCGCGACAGCGTGAGCGCCAGGAGTCCGCCGGCCCGGTCTGCGAAATCGCGCGCATCAGCAAAATGTGCTTCGAGGCGATTGGCTACGAACACTTCCTCCTGCACATGATCGCGGAGCCATCCTGACAGCCGATTGATAAACAGCCTCGGCGGCGCATTTCCGTGAACGATGATATCTCGGCCGATGACGAGCGCCACACTCGACGCGCCCGTAAGCGAAAGCAAGTCGTCGGCTCCGTTCTGCGCCGTCGTGAGAAAATCCTTGTCGCGAATCATGCCCTCGAGCAGGCGGTCGTGCGCCCGGCGGATGCGGTCGCGGGTGCCGGCGTCTTCCGTTTCTTGCTTCGACTCGAGCAGGAGCGAGAACGTCTCGACAAGTGCGAGCACGGCGCAGCGGCCTTCGTGCGAAACCGCCTTTGGTCCTGCATGATGCAAGCATATAACGAGGCCCCACAACCGCCCGTTATGGATCACCGGCAGCGTCATGGAGGCGCGGGCGTTCAGATCATGCATCAGCTCACGCCGCCGCGGTGATGGCGCGCGGAGCGACGAAAAACTGAGGTTGTCGTCTGATCCGTCGGCCACGCCCGTGCTCGCGAGGACCGGTGCCGGCTCGGCCTCGACATCCACGATGAATCGACCGCCGCTGATAACGTATCCTCGGCGTACATCCGGCGGAATAATGGATGCGGGGAAGCCGGTGCCAGCAAACGTGGGCAGGCCGTCGGCACGCGATTCGGCCACGACTTCGCCGTTGCCGTCGCTATCGAAGCGGGAGATGCCCACGCGGTCGAACTGTGTGAGCGCGCGCACGTGATGCGCAATTCTTTCGCACAGGGCCTCGGTGGACGTCGTAGACTTGAGCTCGCGGATCATCCGGCGGAGCGGTGGATGCGGCTCATCAGCAGAACGCACGATGGGCTCGAACTCAATCACGATGCCGGCCGAGCTTCGGTGCAGAAGCGCGTTGAACGACCGGCCGCTCTGGAGGCGGATGATGAGAGACATCTCGCCCGGAACGGGCAATGCGTCGTCAAAGGCCGAGGCGAGGCGCTCGGCAGCTTCCTCACCCACGGCGGCAGAAAGCGACTGGCCAAGCACGTCGTCTGCCGGCACACCCAGGTGGTCGGCGAGGTTCTGACCGGCCTGCGTAATCGTTAATGTAGACGGATCGACAACGAGCAATGTACCGTGAGGCTGTATACCTCCAGCATCGGGTCGTGTCGACGACTCGCCTCCGTCGCGCGAACTGTCCGCCGCCCCGTCGTCACGGTCAGCATCGTCGATCGTGTCTTCGTGACCACGATTCATGCCGAGTGACGTATTAATTCTTGCCAACATCAATGCCTCCCCTGGATCATTAAAGGGATTGCGTCGGCGGCCTCCTCAGCTCAAGTCACGCGCCCCATGGGCACCGCTCGCCTGATGCCGCAAGGCGAATTACGTGCCGACGGGTAACAGATGCCAACTATTTGTAACAACAGGTCGAACCTGAGCCCCTGAGGCCGAAAATTTGCAAGGAGCGCTACGCCCGTCTACCTCACCCGAGCTCGATAGTCTTTTGCAGAGAGCCCCCGCTTTGCACACAAATAGCGTCGGGTGCGCAGTTCATGCGCATAGAGGGAGGCGGAGAGTTTGAGCGGGGGAACGTGAGTCCGAAGTTGTTGCCGAAAGAGCGCCGCGGACAACGCGCCGGCCGTCTTCTACCGGCTGCCTGCCGCGACTATGAGCGGAGCATCGGCCCGGTTTCTCCCCAAAAAAACCACCGCACAATCAAGCGGTGCATTCATTCAGTTCGCGATCTGCAGATTCCAGGACTCCGCGATATCTCGAATGAAGGAACGTTCGCCGGCAACGACGCTGCCATCTGCGCGGGCGATGTCGATGAGGTCGGTGAGGATGCCTTCGAGGATAGAGCGCCGCAGCTGGCCTCCCAGCATGGCTACCGCCTCGTGAAGCCGCTGATCGGTGGGGCCGTTGAGATAGGTGAGCGTGGCCTCGCGGATGACGTGATCGATCAGCTTGGGGTCTTTATCGGGCTGCCACCGCCGCAGTTTGGCCGCGATCTCGAGCGTCTCCTGCGGATCCAGGTCTTCGTCGGCACCGTGAGCGAGGCCGAGATAGAGCAAGGCAAGGTCATGAAGTAGACTCAGCGTTATCTGTCCTTGTTTATCCATGACGGTGTCAACCCTCGGTATCTGTTGTCGGCGCACCAGTTAGCTGCTGCGCGGAACCGGAAAAGTGCCCGGCGTCTCCTGCGTGGGTTTACGATCCAATTTATTGGTCGATGTGCGGTTCCATTGCATTGAGGCGCGCCGTTACTTTCGTGCAGCGCGCGTGACGTAGAAACTCCCCGACAAAACTACAGCGCGGCACCGGCATTTCGGGTGGCAGAGCTGGTGGTTTCAGTAACGTCGGCTATCTTGCGCCCACGTCAGTGTCGGTCTTAATCTACCTGTGCCATGGTTACCGCAATCGTTCTGCTCAAGACCTCGCGAGATGCCGTCAACGAGGTGGCGGAGAAGCTTGTCGACATGAAGGGAATCTCGGAGGTCCACTCCGTGGCGGGGCGCTACGACCTCGTGGTGGTCATCCGCGTGCCCGACAACCAGGCGCTGGCCGATATCGTGACCGACCGCATCCGGAGCATCGACGGGATCGAATCATCCGAGACGCTCATCGGCTTCCGCGTCTACTCGAAGCACGATCTGGAGCACCTGTTTTCGGTTGGACTCGAGTAGCGTCTCTTGTGCCTCTTGAACTCGCGACTCGGGCAGATGCACGCGTTCGAAGCGTCGATGTCATCGCGTTTCAGGCTCGTTAATATCGGCCTGGAGTAGTTCCAGAAACATTACCGGGTGCCATAAACCTCCGTCAACCGTGTTGTTGAATGAGACTCCGCAACATGTAATCCATGATAGCGAGTCTCATAGATGGAGAATGATTATTCCACCCGCCGAAGTGACCACGAGCACGACGGTCTGGCGGGATTGCCGCATCGCGTTGGGCAGCGGCTGAAGGACCCGGATACCCGGCTGGTGACGTCTGCGTTGTTGCTGGCGTGCGTGGTCCTAATTGTACTGGGCATCGGGTGGATACTCATCCTTCGCGATCTCCCTTCAAACGTCGAGATCGACCGCTCGCGTTTCGCCGAATCGAGCGTCGTACTAAGCGCCGACGGCGAGGAGCTGACTCGTTATGCCGACCGTAACCGCACCTGGGTGCCGCTCGACTCGATTTCGCAGCACGTGGTCGACGCACTCGTTGCCGTGGAAGACCATCGGTTTTTCGAACACTCCGGCATCGATCATCGGCGTCTTTTCGGCGCCGTGTTCAAAACCGTCTCGGGCGACACGCAGGGCGGCTCGACTATTACGATGCAGTTTGCGCGCAACGCCTTCCCGTCGCTCGCCGACGACGGGCCCATCGCACGCAAGATCAAGGAGTGGATACTGGCGCTGAAGCTCGAAGGGCGTCACAGCAAGGACGAGATCCTCGAGATGTACCTGAACACGGTGCCGTTCATGTACAACGCGTTTGGCATCGAAGCCGGAGCGCGCACGTATTTTCAGAAGTCCGCCATCGACCTCGATGTTGATGAAGCGGCCACGCTCGTGGGCATGCTCAAAGGCACCGTGTACTACAACCCGGTGCGAAACCCCGAGCGCTCGCACGAACGGCGGAATATCGTGTTGAGTCAGATGATTCGACACGGGTATCTCGAGCGGGATGATTACGAGGCCATCCGCGACGAAGAGACGGAGCTCAGCTTCCGCCGGATGACCCGCGGCGACGACGTCGCTCCTTACTTCGCCGAATACCTGCGGCTGTGGCTCGACGAATGGGCCGAAGACAACGGCT
>CAZRTY010000075.1:0-8782 GCA_964603055.1 uncultured Rhodothermales bacterium
GCCAGGACATCCGAGACATCCTCCCCTTCATCCCCAAGAACGGCGATCAGACCACCGATGGGTACGGCGTCGCCTTCGGCAATAAGCCGCTTTAGCAGCACGCCATCGTCGTATACCTCCAGGTCCATCGTCGCCTTGTCGGTCTCGACCTGCGCGATGACATCCCCTGCGGACACACTTTCACCTTCCTCGGCCAGCCACGCCACGAGGACACCTTCCTCCATGGTGTCGCTCATTTTCGGCATTTCTACCGGAATCGCCATAACGGGTAATCAAGTTTGGAATTGTCGTTTCGGGCAGAACTCGGCCGCAACGCCTGCCATCGGGAACGCGCCCCGCGCAAGGCTTCGCGAACGATCAATCGACGTACATCACCTGCTTGCACGCCTTGACGGTGTCTTCGGCGCTCGGCATGTAGTACTCGATCAGATTCTTAGCATAAGGCGCAGGGACGTCCTTTGCAGTAACACGTTTGACCGGCGCATCAAGATAATCGAACGCGCGCTGCTGCACCTGGAAGGCAATCTCCGACGCAACACTCGCGTACGGGTTACTCTCATCTACCACAACAAGGCGGTTGGTCTTCTTGACCGACTCGATGATGGTGTCGATGTCGAGCGGGCGGATCGTGCGCGGGTCGATGACCTCAGCGCTGTAGCCCTCCTTCTCCAGCTCCTCGGCAGCCTGCATGGCCAGCCAGTAGCTCTTGCTGTGCGCCACGATGGTCACGTCCTCACCTTCACGGGCTACGCGCGCCTTGCCGATGGGGATGATGTAGTCCGCCTCATCCGACACCTCGCCGCGCATGCCGTACATCAGCTCGCTCTCGAGGAAGATGACCGGATCATCGTCACGAATTGCCGCCTTCAGCAGGCCTTTCGCATCGTCCGGGTTCGACGGCGAAACGACCTTCAGGCCGGGGAAGATCGAGTAAATGGCCTCGGTCGACGTGTTGTGCGTCGCCGCAAGCTGACCGGCTGCGCCGTTCGGGCCGCGGAACACGAGCGGGAGCTTGAACTGTCCGCCCGACATATAGCGAATTTTCGCCGCGTTGTTGATGATCTGGTCGATCGCAACGAACGAAAAGTTGAAGGTCATGAACTCGATGATCGGACGGAGTCCATGCAGCGCGGCACCCACGCCGAGCCCGGCAAAGCCGTTCTCACTAATCGGCGTGTCGATGACTCGCTTGGCGCCGAACTGGTCGAGCATACCTTCGCTCACCTTGTAGGCGCCGTTGTACTCGGCCACTTCCTCACCGATCAGGAAAATGGTCTCGTCGCGTTCCATCTCCTCGACCATCGCCGCGCGGATCGCCTCACGAAACTGAAGTTCTGCCATTGTTATCTAAAGCTTTCGAATTGCAAAGTTAAGCGGCAGGCACGGCCGTCCGGCCGTGCACGACTATCGAACCCGCAATCAGGTCAGGAAGGGATAGTCTTTCTGCGAGTAAACGTCGTCGTAGATGGCGTCCAGCTCCGGCAACGGACTGTTCTCGGAGAACTCGACAGACTCCATGACCTCGGCTTTGACTTCCTCATCGATCGGATCAAGCTCCTCGTTGGTGAAGAGCTCGTTCTGGACGAGATAGGATTTCAAGCGGATGATGGGGTCCTCATTCTTCTTCTGCTCGAGTTCCTCCTTCGTCCGGTACTGCGCCGGGTCGCTCATCGAGTGACCGCGATAACGGTAGGTGCGCACTTCGAGGAGGAACGGGCGTCCTTCGCGGGCGCGCGGCAGAAAATCGGAGAACGCTTTGTATGTGGTGAGCACGTCCATGCCGTTCACCACAGCGGACTCCATGCCGTAGCCCGCCGCCTGCTTGTAGAACTCCGTCTCGGCAAACGCACGGTGCACGGCCGTACCCATGGCGTACTGGTTGTTCTCCACCACGAAGATGACCGGAAGATCGTACAGCCCCGCCAGGTTAAGCGCTTCGTGGAACGAGCCCTGGCCGACGGCACCATCACCGAAGTACGTGATGTTGGCGCCACCATCCTGCAAGTACTTGTGCGCGAACGCGATGCCACCGCCAACAGGGATGTGACCGCCCACGATACCGTGACCGCCATACATGCGGAGGTCGGCATCGAAGTAGTGCATCGAACCGCCCTTACCTTTCGAACAGCCCGTCGACTTGCCGAAGAGCTCGGCCATACACGCATTGGTATCCATACCAAGCGCGAGGCCAATACCGTGGTCGCGGTAGGCGGTGATCACCGAGTCGGTCCCGATGTTCATGGCCCATGCCGAGCCCGTTGATACCGCTTCCTGCCCAATATAAAGGTGTAGGAAGCCGGCAATCTTCTGCCGCCCATACATCTGTGCCGCGCGCTCTTCAAAGCGGCGCTGCAACAGCATGTTGCGGTACATCGCCTTCAGATCATCAGCGCTCAGACCCAGTTCATCATGTGTGTACTGACCGGCGTGATACGTAGCCGCGCTGGATTCATAAGTCAGCACCTCGGGAATCTCAACCTGCCCGTCGCCGGCGCCGTTTGATGCCTTCGCCGAAGCTGCGTCGTCGGCCTTCTTTCTTGCTTTAGCCATTTGGTCTATGGGAAAAATGGTCTACGAACTACCACTTGCGCGCGAGGCGCCGCACTCCAGGCCGGTCTCCCAGCTGTATCACCACGCAAGATGCGGGGAAGCGTGCATATGCAAACGTACCCGTTTCGGTACGGCCCGGAATTATAAGCATAAATATCAATGATTCAGTTATCGGGATGCGTGCTTTCGTTGAGTTGCCTGTGAAAGTGCCATGCCCAGCGGGCTCACTCACCGCGTTCTTTGCACAAAATGAAGCGTGGGATTAGCTTCGCGCTTGCTCATTACCTCACGTTTGGTCTCGTCACATTGCCCGAATCGCCTTCATCCGGCCGCGCCGCCGTCATCATCCCCACCTATAATGAGGCGCAGAATATTCGCCTTGTGCTGGAAGCGGTCGTGGCCTTGCCCGAGCCCGTCGTCGCGCTCGTCGTTGACGACAACTCGCCGGATGGCACGGCGGACGTCGTACGGAGCATGATGAATCGGTATCCCGACCGTATCGAACTTCTCGAGCGAACCGGCAAGCTCGGCCTCGGCTCAGCGTATCGGTTCGGATTTCGCCACGCACTCGAGCTTGGCTTCGATTTTATCTGTGAGATGGATGCCGACTTCTCTCACGATCCGCGTGACCTCCCCAGTCTCATCGCGCCCGTTCGTGACGGCAGGGCCGATGTAACGGTCGGATCGCGCTACATCCAGGGCGTGCGCGTGATCAACTGGCCGCTGAGCCGGCTGGTGCTGTCTTACGGTGCCGGCGTCTATACGCGGCTTATCACGCGGCTGCCGGTGCAGGACGTCACGGCGGGGTTTAAGTGCTTTCACCGCCGCGTTCTCGAAGCGATCGACTTCAACCGCGTGCGCTCGAACGGATACTCGTTTCAGGTGGAGATGAAGTACCGCGCGTGGAAACGAGGCTTCAGAATCATGGAGGTGCCGATCATCTTTACCGAACGCACCGAGGGGCAGTCGAAGATGAGCCGCGCCATCGTGCGCGAAGCGGCACTCAAGGTGTGGGAGCTCAGGCTGCGCGCGCTGATCGGCCGGCTGTAAGCGGTTTCACCGGCTCTTGACATCGAGCCGCCGTTTTGGTTTGATGCCATAGTCACCCTCCCACCGGTAGCGGCAACCTTCATGGAGACCATCGTCCGTCCTTTGCGCGTCGCGATCATCGGCTCAGGTCCGGCCGGGTTCTACGCGGCTGATCATCTGTTCAAGCAGGCCGACGGCCCCGTCGAGATCGATATGTTCGACCGGCTCCCAACGCCGTTCGGGCTCGTCCGCGGTGGCGTCGCTCCCGATCACCAGAAGATCAAAAACGTGACGCGCGTCTTCGACCGGATCGCCCGGCAGGATGCGTTCTGTTTCTTCGGAGGCGTCGATATCGGCCGCGATCTCTCCATCGATGAACTGGAGGCCTATTATCACGCCGTCATCTATGCGACGGGGGCTCAGACCGACCGCTCGCTCGGCATCCCCGGCGAAGATCTGCCGGGTAGTTTCTCAGCGACGGAGTTCGTGGCGTGGTACAACGGTCATCCCGACTTTCGCGACCGCACGTTCGACCTCTCCAAAGAGGATGTCGTGATTATCGGCGTCGGTAACGTCGCGGTCGATGTTGCCCGGATTCTATGCCGCACGCCGGAGGAGCTGGAAAAGACAGACATTGCAGACTACGCGCTGGAGACCCTCCGCTCGAGCAACGTCCGCCGCGTCTAT
This sequence comes from uncultured Rhodothermales bacterium, assembly GCA_964603055.1. Classification (GTDB taxonomy): domain Bacteria; phylum Bacteroidota; class Rhodothermia; order Rhodothermales; family CAZKDQ01; genus CAZRTY01. Next base: position 4,267 of record CAZRTY010000075.1, read on the forward strand.
CTGCTGGGGCGGCGCGGGCCGGGGCAGGCCGCCTTCACGAATCCCGAATTGCGCGAACTAGGCGACCTGCAAACGGCCGATCTCATCATCCGCGAGCGAGATCTCGATCTCGATCCGCATACCCTTCGCTACCTCGAGGCGCACCCCGATCGCGAAACATCCACTAAGCTCGACACGCTGCGCCAGATCGCCGAGCGGCCGCTAAAGAATGCACAGCGCCAGCTCCACCTCCGCTTCCTCGAATCGCCGGTTGAGATTTTACCCGGACCTGGCGGACGCGTTGCCGCCGTGCGTACGGTCATCAATCAGATTGAACCGCGGGGCGATCGGCTCTCGGCGATCCCGACCGATGAGTTCGAAGAGATACCGGCCGGTACCGTCTTTCGGTCGGTAGGTTACCGCGGGATACCGATAGCGGGCCTGCCGTTCGACGAGCAGCGGGGCGTGATTCCAAACGATTGCGGGCGCGTTGTCGACGCCGACGGCGCTGTACGGCGCGGACATTATGTTGCGGGATGGATCAAGCGCGGACCATCTGGCGTGATCGGCACTAACAAGCCATGCAGCGTCGAGACAGTTGACCGACTGCTTACCGATGTTGTGGAGGGAGCGCTCATGCAACCGGAATCGCCGGCGAGGGAAGCAGTTCGTGCCGTCCTCGACGAGCGCCGCCCGGGGTACTACACCTATGCCGACTGGCTTTGTATCGACGCGCACGAGACCAGACTCGGCCAATTGGCGGGGCGCCCACGCCGCAAGCTGACATCGGAAAGCGAGTTTCGGCAGGCACTTGAGGACCTGGCTGAGCCTTCGGATTCGTGAATTCTGAAGAACATATCGGCCTTGCTTCAAGCAGCAGCCGCTTTATCACCCGCGCGTAATCATTACTGAAAACTTTTGTCCTTGAACGAGTTACATCGACCGTTGTCTTGCCGATAACAGGCTTTATCCAGATCACTCTTAGAGGACGTAGACGTAAGTAATCGCTCGTGCTAAGCGCAATAACCCAGAGCTTTAGGCCCAGTCCGCATCGAGAAACGCGGGCCCACCTATCACGCCGCGTCCCATATCTGGCAACCTACCACGCCGCACACGGTGAGCGCGGCCTCCCGTCGGCCGACCTGCGGGTTGCTACCTATAACGTGCACCGATGGACGGGCTTTTCGGGTGGATCTCGGCTCCTGCCTTCCCTGGCGTATGCCGTCCTTGAAGAGCTCGACGCCGATATCATCGCGCTTCAGGAGGTGCTGAGACCGTTCGAGGGTCCGGATCCTCTGTTCCAGCTCGCCAGGCGCCTCAACTATCACGTATCGTTCGCGACAACGCGAATCCACCGTCGCGGCGAGCTAGGCAACGCACTGCTGTCTCGCTGGCCAATGGATGCCGTCTTCGCGATCGACCTGAACGTGGGCCGGCTCGAGCAACGGTCGGCGCTTGCGGCGCAGTTTGGCGGTGAGCATCCGGTTGCCATCGTAGCCACGCACCTCGCGCTGGTCGACCGGACGCGGCGTCATCAAGTGCGGTCGCTGCTGGCACATCCCCGGCTCCAAGGATCGGTGCTGTTGCTCGGCGACATGAACGCGTGGCGCCGCTGCCCCGCATCGCGGCAGCTCGACAATGCATTCACCGATCTACACGATAACCGCGCCTGGCCGGCAAGTTACCCGGCATCGCGCCCGGTACTGGCACTCGATCGCATTTACGCCCGCGGGGCGCGAGTCTCGCGCGTAGAATCGTACATGAGCAGCGCCACTCGGCGAGGGTCTGACCACCTGCCCGTCCTCGCAGACGTGACCCTGGGCGAACAACGTATCGGTGCTGACGACGCATTAGCCGCTTAAAGCAGCTGTCGTGTGGTGCTCGAGACGCCGCTACTCTCGAGCCGATAATCCGGCGGCTAACGCACGGCCAAGATTTCTCCCCAGTTCGTGAAAGCCGTCGATGTTGATGGTCGGCACGAACATCGTCTCAAAGGTCATTGCGAAGCGCGCGCCGAGAATCTTGAACGCAAACGTCTCCGTGGACCAGTTTATCCAGTCCGACGGCTCCTCCTTTACGTCGGGCTCGATCCGCCGGAAAGCCTGCCAGAATGGGTCGAGATGGAATCCATCCTCACGAGACAGGATACCGAAGTGCTTGCCGGTGTCGGTCCATGAGTGCAGGTCGATGAAGTAATCCGGCGGCCCGTCGAGGTCCTGCTTGAGCGATTCGGCGATCGTGCGGACCTCCAGGAAGTCTCCGTACAGATCGGGGTGCCAGAATCGATTCGGATCCCGCTCCGGGAATTCGCGCGTGCCGCGATTATAACCGGCGAATCGCCCCTCGGGATTGACCATCGGGTAAATCAGGACCTCCGCACGGCTTCGGACAAATTGCGCATCCGGGTGATCGGGATCGATTAAAAACTCCATCAGCCCCTCCATCGTGTGGCTCGCCGGAGTTTCATTCGGATGAACGCCCGACATCAACACGACGCGGCGTGCGTCCGGCCCTCCCTCCCCAACTCGCAGCCCGTACAGCGGCAATGGCGGCACTCGTCTTCCGAAGACGTCGCTGCCTCCGGGCGTCATTCCGAGCACGAACGATTCGTTGGCACTACGTGTGGGATGTGCAAACGGCGACGACGCCATGCGCTCCATCATCTGGTCTACACGCGAGGTGGGGTATGGAATTCCGTACGCGACGAAGACCTCGTCACGATCAAATGGCGCGCTGAGCGCGAACTCATAGATCCCGCGCGCGGGCTGCCAGTGATTGTGAGGGAAGAACGCCCACGTGTGGCCATCGTAGCTGTAGACCATACGATGCCGCTCGAGATGATCGCTGCCGGGTTCGAATGTATCCGGCAGTTCGAAGCAGACCTCGCGGCCTATGCATCCACGAAGGCGGAAGTGGACCCATTTCCACTTGCCGGGATAATGATTGTCGTGGCCACGGAGCAGCACGCGAGATCCCTCGATGCGCGATGCAGAGAGGTCAAGGGACGCACTGTCGAAGTCGATATCGAGCGTCAAATGCTTGAGGGGGAGGATGAGAAGTGCGGACGTTTTGAGAATCCGTCTTCATATGCGGAACGTACTGGCGACTCGTGACGAACATTTACGGCCCGCATATGGTTCTATGCCAGTTGAGGTGAGATGGCGGCGGGTGAGGTCAGCTTTTCGTCAGGTAATTACGGGATAAACGCATGCAGTCTGCTCGACTTTCGATTGACGGAAATACGTACGAACTGCCGGTTGTGGAGGGCTCCGAAGGAGAGGTCGGCGTCGATATCACCAAGCTGCGCGCGGAGAGCGGTGCCATTACTCTCGACCCGGCGTTTGGAAATACAGGCTCCTGTGTCAGCGATATCACGTTCATTGACGGCGAGAAAGGTATCCTGCGCTACCGCGGATATCCGCTCGAGCAGCTCGCAGGCAATGCCTCGTTCCTTGAGGTAGCCTATTTGCTTTCCTTCGGCGAGCTACCCACCGCTTCTGAGCTGGAGTCGTTCGAGACGGAGGTCAAGGCGCATACGCTGCTGGACGAAGACGTACGCCGCTTCATCGAGGCATTCCCGCGTACCACGCACCCGATGACGGTTGCCGCGGCCGCCGTTGCTACGCTGTCCGCGTTTTATCCCTCCAACCCGAACGACCCCGAGCTTACGCGGACGAACATCATCCGCTTGATCGCCAAGCTCAAGTCGATCGCTGCCTATACGTACAAGCACCGCACGGGGCAGCCGTTCATGTACCCGCGGAGCGACTTCTCGTACTCGGGCGACTTTCTCCAGATGATGTTTGCCCGGCCGACGGAGCCGTATAAGGTCTCCAAGACCTTTGAGAAAACGCTCGACCTCTTGCTGGTGCTGCATGCCGATCATGAGCAGAACTGCTCGACTTCCACGGCACGCATGGTCGGTAGCTCGGGCGCTGATATTTTTGCTTCGGTCTCGGCTGCACTCGGTGCGCTCTCAGGCCCGCGCCACGGCCGCGCCAACCAGGAGGTCATCGAGATGCTGCAGATGATCCAGGAGGCCGGCGGTGATCATCAGCCGTTTATCGAGCGCGCCAAAGACCGCGACGACGACTTTAAGCTGATGGGCTTCGGTCACCGCGTCTACAAGAACTTCGACCCGCGCGCCCGCCTCATCAAAGCGGCTGCCGACGAGCTCCTTGCCGAGCTTGGCGCCGACGACCCGCTGCTCGAAATCGCAAAACAACTCGAAGCGGCTGCACTCGAAGACGAGTTCTTCATCGAGCGTAAGCTGTACCCGAACGTCGACTTTTACAGCGGAATCCTGTACCGCGCCATGGGCATCCCCACGGAGATGTTCACGGTGATGTTCGCCATCGGCCGCCTGCCGGGCTGGCTCGCCCACTGGAAGGAAATGAAAGACGACCCGAACGGTCGCATCTATCGTCCTCGCCAGATTTACACGGGTCCGACGGAGCGAGACTTCGTACCGCTGGAATCACGTAACTGAGTCGGCGTTTCTGAGTCGGCGTTTCTGAGTCGGCGTTTCTGAGTCGGC
>CAZRTY010000076.1:0-8688 GCA_964603055.1 uncultured Rhodothermales bacterium
GGTCTGCGTACCACCCGAGTTGCTACCGCCAGCATCACGACAGCCGTGACGACGCTAATCCCAAGAGATATCGAGAGCGGTACCGTGGCGAGGCCATGGTCCGTGGGGAGGTAGAGTCCATCGCGGATTGCGGCGACAGCGTAGGAGACGGGGTTCAGCCGGACGATCCACTGCAACACGGGCGGCGCGCCGGCTACGGGAAAGAACGACCCGGAGAGAAACCAGAGCGGAAGCAGAAAGAGATTCATCACGGCGTGAAAGCCGCGTGTCGACTCCATCCGCCAGGCGATGATCACGCCGAGCGACGTAAACGTGAGGCCGAGGCAGAGCGCGGCGAGAAGGATGATGCCGAGCCCGGGAAGGGTGAGCGAAATGCCGATCAACGGCACGAACAGCAGGAAGAGTGCCGCCTCGAAAATGGCAAGGGACGTCCCACCGAGCGTATTCCCCAGCACGAGGCTCGCGCGGGAGATTGGCGCCACCAGCGCGCTCTGAAGAAAGCCGCTCCGCCGCTCCTCGACGATCGAGATGGTGGAGAAGATGGCGGTGAACAATATGATCAGCGCGAGAATACCCGGGAAGAGGAACTCGAAGAAGCCGACGTCGGCGCCCACCTCGGGCGGCAGCCTGAAGGTGCCCTGGAAGCCGAGGCCCAGAAGGAGCCAGAATCCCAGCGGCTGCAGCAATGCCCCGATGAGCCGGCTTCGATCACGTCTAAACTTGACGAGCTCGCGCTTCCAGAGAGCACCGATCGCAATCACGTTCATACGGCAACCTCTTTACTTGGCGCGGCCGCAATACTCCCACCAGCCGCGTCATGCTCGCCAACGTCGTGAATCCGCTTTCCTGTTAGATGAAGGAAGACGTCTTCAAGCGTGGGCCGACGGATCGTCGCCGATTCGATCAAGCCACCGAATGAGTCATGGAGAGAGGCGACAACACCATAGGGCGTATCATGAACGACCTGGACGGCGTGGCCGACGATTCGCGTTTCGAAACCAAAACGGTCGGCGACGGCATCGGCCAGAGCCGGCGCATCGGAGGTGTCGAGCCAGAGCGACTCATCTCCGAGACGTGCTCTCAGCTCAGCCGGACGGCCTTCAGCGATAATCCTGCCTTCGTCTATGACGGCAACCCGGTCGCACCGCTCGGCTTCCTCCATTAAGTGCGTGGCAGTGATCATCGTCGTTCCGTGCTCGGCCTTCAAGTCGGACAGTAGGTCCCAGAAATTTCGTCGCGCGGCCGGGTCGAGACCGGTCGTGGGCTCATCGAGCAGGAGAAGGTCGGGTTGATGCAAGAGGCCTCGGAGCAGATCGGCGCGGCGCTGCAGACCTCCGGATAGCGTGCTCACGCGATCATCGAGCCGTTCAGTCAGCTTGAAATCTGCCGCCAGCGCTTCGACTCGATCCCGCATTTTGCGGCCCGCGATGCCGTAAAGTGCGGCGTTGGTCGCCGCGTTCTCACGAATCGTCAGCTCGGCGTCGAGGGCGGGATTCTGAAACACCATGCCGATCCGGCGCCTGACGGCGTTTGGATCCGCCACCGGGTCGGATCCGAAAACCGAGACGTGGCCTTCCGTCGGCACGAGCAGTGTCGAGATGATGCGGAAGAGGGTGGTCTTTCCACCGCCGTTGGGGCCAAGAACGCCTAGTAGGATGCCGGGCGGGACTTCCAGCGAGACATCCCGCAGAGCCGGACGGTCGCCGTACCGATGCGACACGCTTCGGATTTTGAGCGCGGGGCCCATGAGTTGCAGCGGTTAGAGGCGAGTCAGATCACGTGGTCGACGGCGATCAGCGCGACCAGAAGCGGGATATAGTAAATGGACGCCTTCAAGACGCCTCGTGCTGTTGTACCCGTGCGTTCTTTGAGGAAGCGGAACGAGTAGAGGAGGAACCATCCCCCAAGAATGACCGCACCGATCAGATAAACGGCACCGGCGAGTCCGAGCGCAAACGGCAGAATGCTCACGAGCACCATTAGAATGGTGAAGAACATTGCCTGACCTGACGTCCGGATTCCCGTCGGGTCGTTAACCGACGTCATGGCGAAGCCGCCGCGCGCATAGTCTTTGCGATACATCCATGCCAGCGCGAGGAAATGCGGCATTTGCCATGCAGCGAGGATCAGAAAGATGGCCCATCCACCCGCGTGTAGATTGCCCGTTGCCGCCGTCCATCCACCAAGCGCAGGCAGCGCGCCGGGGATGGTGCCAACGAGCGTGTTCCACTCTGTCTTCCGTTTGAGCGGCGTATAGACGAAGACATATGCCGCCGCGGCGATGCCCGCCAGGATCGCTGTGAGCGGATTCGTTAGCGGACAAAGAATGCCGATTCCGGCGGCGATCAGGAAATATCCGACGTATTTCGCCTGCTGAACGGGGATTCGACCGGTCGCGATCGGCCGGCCGGACGTTCGTTTCATCACGGCGTCAAGCGGTGCTTCGGTGGCGTGGTTAAGTACAGCCGCGCCGGCAGACGACAACACGACGCCCACGATGGTCACGAGCAGCGTAAACCAATCGACGCCTCCCGGCGAGCCAAGCAGAAATCCGGCAAGCGCAGAGATCGCGACCAGAAACGTGATCTCAGGCTTTGTGAGCGTGAAGTAGTCTCTGAGCAGCGAAGACGACTCGACAGCCGAGGCGTTCGTGTCCACCTCGGCCGTTACGACGGCAGAAGCGGATGGTGAAAGCACGTTCTTGGATTCAGACAAAGAAATACTCCGCCTTAAGCGGCTTCGAGATGCGGGCCTGCGGCGTCGACAGACTCAAGCGAGCCGGTACGTGCCGCAATAAGCGCTAAGGATACGGCAGATGCCAACAAGAGGCCGGCAACGATCAAGTGTAGCGAGTTGACAATCACCTGAAAATTGCTTGGCTGAAGCACGCCCCGCTCATCCAGAATCACGAAATACGCCGTGAAGCCGAGCGTGAGCTGTGCGATCAAGCCGCCGAGCATCCAGTTGCCTGCTTTACTTATCAGCCGATTGTCGGCATGGTGCCGCCGGATCTGGAGGTATGCGAGTGTCATCAAGATGGCGACGATCACGGCACCTGCGATATGCAGACCGGCCCACAGAGGATCGAGCCCGGTGCCGGGATGGCGCAGAAAGACGCCAAGCACAATCTGGAAGAAGATGCCGAGTGCTGCAATACCGGCAAGCGTGCGCAGCCGTCGCGTCGATGCACCTTCCTCAAGGATACCGTCGGCCTCCATCCATCCGCGGGAGGTGAACAGCGTCATCGCCACAATCAGCGAGAAGAAGATTTGGGCGAATGCCGCGTGCACCATGGCGAGGTCGAGCGAGACCCACACCACGCGCAATCCGCCGAGCACTCCCTGGAAAATGACGAGGATCAGTGCGGCCACGCCGAGTACCTTCATCCACCTGCGGGGGTCTTTCCAGCCGGTCCACACCGCCATCACAATCATCAATAACCCAACCAGCATGCCGAGTAGGCGGTGCCCGTGCTCAGCAAGCACCGGCGTAATGCGCCACCACTCAGGCCACGGATTAAAAGGATCGTAGGATTGGAAGGTCGTCGGCCAGTCGGGCACGGCAAGCCCGGCGTTGATGCTCGTTACAAACGCACCCCAGCCCATCAGCGCGAGCGTCGACACGACGGCAACAACTGAAAAAATAAATCGCGCCCGTGTTTCGGCGGTGTAGGCGTACGGACGCCCGCCAATGCGGAGCTTCAACATGCGTCGAAGAGGAAAGTCGGGATCGGGAGAAAGCGTGTTGGAGGGGTCGCTTTGCGACAGAAGCACGCTACGAGACGCCAAAGTGCCGGTTCCGTAAAATCAAGGCGAAGCATGACGCCCGTGGCCCATCCGGTCGGCGCCGGTGATTACCTTCGGTCGCGCCGCCGAGGCGGCAGCGTCATGCGCCTTTCGTCACACATACTCCTTTCAGATAGAGGATAGTTCATGTCCAGTACGCTTATTGCTTCGATCTCCGGCATCCGCGGCATCTTCGGCAGCGGTCTCGATGCGGAAACCGTGGTCCGCTACGCGGCCGCATTCGGCACGTGGGTGAGGCAGGAGGCAGGTGATAATCCGACAGTGGTTGTGGGGATGGACGGACGGGTTACCGGTGAGATCTGCCGCAGGCTAACGATCGCCGCCCTGCAGTCGACGGGCTGCAACGTGATCGACACGGGGATGGCAACGACGCCGACCGTTGAGATGGCGGTGATGCAGAAGAATGCCGACGGCGGAATCATTCTGTCGGCCTCGCACAATCCGGCTGAGTGGAATGCGTTGAAGCTGCTCAACGGCCGCGGGGAGTTCCTATCTGCCGAGCAAGGGCAAGCCGTGCTCGACATCGCACACAACGGCCATTCGCAGTACGTGCGATACGATAAACTCGGTACGCTCGTCGAGCGCGACTTTCTCGACGATCATATCGATGAGATTCTGAAGCTGTCCTTCGTGGATGTCGACAAAATCAGGGCGCGCAAGTTTAAGGTTGTTGTCGACGGCATCAACTCGATCGGCGGCGTGGCTGTGCCACGGCTGCTCGAGCGGCTGGGCATCGCCGGGGCGAGCGTCGTCTGTCTCCACTGCGAGCCAACAGGGCACTTTGCCCACGAGGCGGAGCCGCTTCCCGCCAACCTGACGGAGCTCATGGAACTCGTCCGAACCCATGATGCCGACCTCGGCATTGCGGTGGACCCGGATGCCGACCGGCTCGCCTTCGTCGCCGACGGCGGTGCATATATCGGCGAGGAGATGACCCAGGTGCTGGCTGCCGACTTCCTGTGGAGTTTGCGCGGCGGCCCGTTTGTGACGAACCTTTCGTCGAGCCGTACCATCGACGACGTCGCGGAGCGCCACGGCCAGCAGGTCTTTCGCTCGGCGGTCGGCGAAGTCAATGTCGTCGAGAAAATGCGCGAAGTCGGCGCCATTCTTGGCGGCGAGGGCAACGGCGGCATCATCCTTCCTGACCTTCATTACGGACGCGATGCGCTCGTCGGCATCGTCATGGTGCTTCAGCACATGACTAATCTCGGCGAGCCGCTTTCAGCCGTCGTGGAGCGCATGCCGAAGTACGTCATCGCCAAGCACAAGACGTCGATCGAGGGGAAGGACGCCGACGGACTCCTGGGCCGGTTGAAGGAGCGCTACGCCGCTGAAGGCGCCGACGTGGACACCACTGACGGCCTTAAGATCAGCATGGACACGAGCTGGGTGCATCTGCGGAAGTCGAACACGGAGCCGATCATCCGCATTTACGCCGAAGCCCCGACGAGTGACGAGGCCCATGCGCTGGCCGAGCGGTTCAAAGAGGAGTTGTGAGGGACCGAGAGCCTGGGCTCAGTATTCGCTACGCGTCAATCAGCGATTCGAGAATCGGACGGAGGTGGGTCCAGACGTTCTCGGCCATGATGCGCTGGCCGGCAGCGGTAGGATGGATGCCGTCGGGCTGATTCAGCGTTCGGACTCCGGCCACGCCCTCCAGCAGAAACGGCACGAGATCGGCGTCGAACTCGGCCGCGAGGTCAGGGAAGACGGCCGCGAACTGACGAAAATGCACCTCGCCCAATTCGGGCGGGACCATCATCCCCACAATCAACAACCGGACGTCGGGGTGATGCGTGCGCGTTCGCTCGATGATCGTTCGCAGATTTCGTTTAGTGATGGCGGGGGAGACGCCTCGGAGTCCGTCATTGGCGCCAAGCTCGAGTACGAGGACGGATATCGGGTGATGAAGGAGGCCGTCGAGCCGGGCGAGGCCGTCGGCCGAGGTGTCGCCGCTGATGCCGGCGTTCACTATGCGGAAGTCCCAGCCGAGCGAGTCGATACGCTCCTCGATGAGCGAAGGGAACGCCTGCCGATGGTTAATCCCATAGCCGGCGGAAAGGCTGTTTCCCAGAAACAGAATTACGGGAGCCGGCGCATTGTCGGCTCCATCCGTACTAGATAAATCGCTCGTGGAAGTCTCGCTCATCGATTTCCTGCTCGATCCTTTTGATGCTTCGTCTGTCGGTGTCGCCATATATTCGCGGCCGTCACGGCACGCCGCGCTCATGGTCAGCATGAGAACCGCAATCAGGATGCGGCCGTATAGCGAGGTCGACGGCAATTGGAGTCGTGTTGAATGATTTGGTTTGCGTTACCGCCGGCAGGCTAAGGCGGTTTCGCACGAGAAGAGAGAACCCATAGCCAAGCTGGAGCGGCCTGTCGGATGCGTAGCGTAGAGTCGATCGAGCACTTTTTCACCTGCCCCTATTGCTGGGAGGAGATATCGATGCTGGTCGACCCATCAGAGGAAGAGCAGGTCTATGTGGAAGATTGCGAGGTCTGCTGCCGGCCGATCCAGATCCTGGTAGAAATTCGGGAGGGCGAAATCGAACATTTTTCGGCGAGTCCTTCTCAGTAACGATCCCCAGACGTGCGAGATACTGACATTCAAGTAGAGACCATCCGGAATAACATCGAAGCAATCCGCGAGCGCATCGCCGCCGCCTGTGTTCGAAGCGGGCGCTCAGCCGACGAGGTTACGCTCATTGCGGTATCCAAGAACTTCCCCGTCACCAGTATCAAGGCCGCTCAGGAAGCCGGCATTGCCGATTTCGGTGAGAACCGCGTGCAGGAGTTCGTCGAGAAAGCGACCCAGGTACCGCCGCGTTTGCAGGATGGCGACGTTACCTGGCACATGATCGGTCATCTGCAGCGTAATAAGGCGCGCGATGTCATCGCCCACGCCGACGTCTTTCACGCCCTTAATAGCATCAGGCTCGCGAAGGACTTGAACCGACGCGCCGAGGCGGCGGAGCGGAGTCTGCCGTGTCTAGTGCAAGTCAACGTTTCCGGCGAGTCGTCGAAGTTTGGCATCGAGCCCGATGAGTTCGAATCATTCCTGAGCGAAGCGGCTGCCTTTGAGCGGCTTGAGATCCGCGGTCTGATGACGCTGGCCTCGCCGGCCGACGATCCCGAGCATGTTCGTCCGGAGATGAGGCTCATGCGCGAGCTGCGCGATCGGCATCGCGAAGGCGCTGCATCCCACCATAAACTCGAATGGTTGTCGATGGGGATGAGTGGCGACTTTGAGGTGGCGATCGAAGAAGGAGCCACGCATGTGCGCATCGGGAGCGCCATTTTTGGACAACGCGAACAATTTTAGCAGGTTGGTGGAAGAACGGCCCCGACTATATCTTCCACATGCCGCCCCGTGCCCTTTATTATTCTAACGACGCCATGCGAGTGAGTCCTTTAGATATCCGCAAGCAGGAGTTCAACCGCCGGACGTTCGGAGGGTATGAACCTGAGGAGGTGAACTCCTTCCTGCAGATGCTCTCCAGCGAGTGGGAGGAGATGCGGGATGATCACCGGCGCCTCGAGGAGCAGGTGCGCAGCCTGGAGGAGAAGATCCGCCACTACGAGCGCGTCGAGGAAGCGTTGCAAGAGGCGCTGCAGACGGCGCGCGACAGCTCGCGCAAGACGGTCGAAAACGCAGAGGATCAGGCGCGTGCGATCGTCGCAACGGCTAAAGCCGAAGCGTCGAGAATCAAACAGGATGCGGTGTCGGAGCGCAACTCACTGACGTCAGATGTGGAGCGCCTGCACCACCAGCGCCGTGAGATCGTTGCGCGCCTTCGCGGCTTCCTCTCGTCGGAGCTCGAGATGCTCGAGCAGTTCGCGGCAAACGGCAGGCGCATGACGTCGCCTTCCGGCCGCAGAGAGTCGGCTGGGGATGTGCGCAGAGCGGCTCCTGCACCTGCGCCGGTTCGACGCCCGGAACCCGTTCAGCCGGCGCCCGAGCCAGAAACGCCGGAACCGGAGGCGGACGAGTATGATGACGAATTTGACGTGCGTGGTGATGCCGCGGCGGATTACAGTGCGGAGGAACGTCTCCAGCCCGAGCAGCGGTCTGATGAGGATGAGCACGAGCACGAGCCTCCCGCCGAAACCGACTCCCCATTCAGCGTCAGCCGATTCGTCCGTGGTCCGCAAGCCGATGATTTTGATGCGGCTGATGACGAGGACGGAGATATAATCGACAACTGGCCCGAGGAGAAAGCGTCATCTGAGCAGGAGCAGGGCGATGAGTGGGAGCCCACGGAGACGAGTGAGGAGCGCAAGGCCCGCGAAGCCACAGAGGAGATCGCCAAGATCAGGCGCATTCTGAATGATCTGGACTGACACCATCTCCGGTGTAAAGACAGCTTATAACCGAGATTCAATCGATGGGCATCGACATTGCCGAATACCGGCAGCAAGTAGAAGCGGCGGCGGAGGCCATCCGCGGGCGTAGCGATCTTCAGTACACCACGGGAATCGTGCTTGGGACGGGCCTCGGTAAACTCGCCGATGAGATCGAAGCGGTCGAGGTCATCCCCTATGGCGAGATTCCGCACTTTCCACTGTCAACGGTTGAAAGCCATGACGGGCGCCTCATCATCGGTCACCTCGAAGGCGTGCCCGTTATCGCCATGCAGGGGCGCTTTCACCTTTACGAAGGATACTCGGCGCTCGAGGTGACCTTCCCGGTTCGCGTGCTGGCATCGCTGGGCGTCGACACGCTGCTTATCTCCAACGCGGCAGGCGGGATGAATCCGCACTACCGCAAGGGAGACCTGATGCTCATCACCGATCACATCAACCTGCAAGGCGCAAACCCGCTGGTGGGGCCGAACGTGGCCGACTGGGGGCCGCGCTTCCCCGACATGAGCGAGCCGTA
>CAZRTY010000077.1:0-8628 GCA_964603055.1 uncultured Rhodothermales bacterium
GGGCTCGGCTTTGGCCGCACCGGAGACAAACGCCTGAACGCGTTCATCCAGGAGGTAATACGCCAGGGTGTCACGGTGACGGTTCGCAGAAGCCGCGGGCAGGATATCGCCGCCGCCTGCGGTCAGCTCGCAGCCAAGGAAGCGTGACGAGTCCGCAATTCGGCGGCTCCGTTGCCAGAATGTTGAGTCAAGCCTTTGCACCGAAGGCTGCGGCTCAATATTCTCCCCCACTCTCATCAAGTGAAACGAGACGACCATGCTGCGTGACCTCGGTCAGGACGAAGCCCAGAAATCGCTGATCAATCTCCTACTCGGATTCTTTGGCGTTGTTGGCGCCTTCCTGTTGCTACCTCGGACGATCAAGTTTGCCGTGCGGCGTTTTATTACCGGCATGGCGAAGGAGATTGTGTTAGTCATCGTCACCGGTCTCCTCACCGAGAAGCTCGTGTCGATGCTCGAACGAGATGACGAGGCCGCCCCACGCCCCGCCGTCGAGCGGGATCCTGCGCTGTAGGTCCGGTTTTTCTTTCGGCCGCGCCGTCCGCCTGACGTGTGCCCCGAGGCGCGCCTCCCCGATGGCTCTGCCTGGCTTCGTCACTTAAGACGAGCCTCCCGAGCAAGCTCGTCCTCGCTTCCTGGGGCCGTGTGAGTCGGTCACATTCCGCTACAGCTCCTCTTCGAGCGGAATCTCGGGCACGGTCGGTTGAGGAGTCTCCGCGGGCGTCTCGTTCAGGATACGCTCGAGCTCGTCCATCCGATCGCCGAATGACCCGAAGTTGCCGTCCCGTAGTGACTCCATCGCTCGATTGAAGGCCTGCTGCGCCCGGCTGAGGTTGCGTCGAGCCTCGGGGTCGACCAACAGATCGGCAGGCAAATCCGAGAGATCGACGTCCCGCACTTGCGCGATCCGCGCGATGTCGCCGTCAAACAGGCGTGCCATGGCCTCGTCGAGCGTGCGTTCCATCACCACGCGCTCGCCGTACGAGACGATGACTCGACGCAGTTGTGGGATCTCAGTCGCATCCGCAATCAGGAATACCGGCTCTACGTAAATGAATGAGGTCTCGATGGGGATGACCATCAGATTGCCTCGGATCACACGTGAGCCCCGCTGATCCCACAATGCAAGCTGCTGCGAAATCTCGGTATCCTGGTCGATCCGGGATTCCACCTGCGCCGGACCATAGATCAGCCTGTCCTTCGGTAGCTGGAAGACAACCAGTTCTCCATAGCGGCCCGGCTCACTACGCGCGGCCACCCAGGAGATCATATTATCGCGAGCCTCGGGCGTGAGCGGGGTCATCAACAGATAGTCGAGTTCCTCTTCATCCGGAAGGCGCGTGAGCAGGTAGTACGGCTGCATGGACTGCTCGCGACCTCCGTAATGCTCCCGCGGCCGTGTCCACAAGTCTTCATTGTTATAGAAGACTTGCGGCGTCGTCATGTGATACCGCGTGTACTTCGACACCTGGATGTCGAACATGTCCTGCGGATATCGAAGGTGCCGAGATAGTACCTCGGGCAGTTCAGACTGATCGCGGAAGAGATCAGGATAGAAATTGCGATATGCGTTGATGATGGGATCATCCTCATCAAACACATAAAAATCGACGGTACCGTGGTATGCATCGGTGACCACTTTCACCGAGTTGCGAATGTAGTTCAGCCGGGCCCGATTATCAGGTTCTGAGTACGGGTAGGTCCGCGCGACGGTGTAAGCATCCTGAATCCACTTCAGGCCGTCGGCGGTGACCACCAGGTATGGATCATCGTCGAGGCGCAGGAACGGAGCAATGCGGCGGACGCGGTCGCGCGTGCGATTCCAAAACTGGATGCGGCTCTCGTCGTGGATGAGGTCCGACAGGATGACGTTCGTGTCGCCCAGGTAGATGGTAAAGAGCAGCTTCCGCCAGAATGAGCTAAGCTGGACGCCGCCTCGACCGTCGTAATGCGTGTAGACGTTTTCGTCGCCCGCAGGGTACGACAGTTCGGGTACGTCGGTGTTGACGATGCGGTACGTGGGCGTGTGCTCACCGTAGTAGATGGCCGGGTTGCCGACTTCCAGATCGATCTCCGACACGAGCGGGAGGTCGCGCATGAGGAGGAGCGGCGTGCCTTCCGGGCCGACCTCGGCGACTTCGTTCATCGTGATGCCGTACCCATGCGTGTACTGCATATGCCGGTTGATCCATGTATCGGCGCGGTCGGGGAGCTGCTGCGAGAGCTCACGCGCGGCGAGCATCACCTGCCGCATCTCGCCATCGATCATGTAACGGTCGACGTCGACCTCGTAGAACTGGTAGTACGTACGAATTTCCTGGATCTGCCGGAAGGTCTGGATGAGCAGCCGCGGATCCCACAACCGGATGTTACGCACGGTGACTTCGTTGTCGAGGATGTCGTCGTACGTCAGGTTCATGTCGGGCGAATACTCCCGCCGGACGACGTTGTCGATGCCGTACGCCATGCGCGTGAACTGGATATTGTTCTCCAGATATGGGGCCTCGAGCTGGAGCTCGTTCGGCTCGACGCTAAAGCGCTGCACCACCGCCGGGATCGCCATCAATCCCAAAATCAATACGGCGATGTAGCCTACGACGCCAATCCCCAGGAGCCCCGGCCGTGCTTTCCGCAAGTTGAACAGCAGGAGCCCGGCGAGCACGACGGACGCGATCACCATCGCCCAGAGTGCCGGGATGACAACGTTGTGCTCGATATAGCCGATGCCGTGGACCGTGCCCTCCGACCGGTAAAGCAGTTCGTACCGACGGAGGAAATAGCCCGCACCCCACGCAAGGATCAGGACGACAAGGTTGACCGACAACTGGCGTATTACGGGCCGAGGTGCGATCAGCTTTCCTTTCTCGACACCAATGGCTCCCATCCACACGAGCGCGCCAATCAACAACATGATCGACACGACCGGGAGGGTCATCACGGCGCTCTGCAGGATATCCAGGTACGGCAGCGTCAGCAGGTAAAACGAGATGTCGCGGCCGAAGATGGGGTCGACGACGCCCGTGGGTGTGCCATAGATGAAGCGTAGAAACTGCTCAAAGCGCCCGCCAAAGTGCGCGCCGAAAAAGAACGCCACGAAAATCGTCGCGGCGATCGAGATATTGCGCAGCCGCTCCGGCGTGAGCACGACGGCGATCTCGTCCGGGAGCTTCGGCCCACCGCTGAAACTTCCACGCCAGCGTAGGCTCTCGTAATGCTTAAAGACATACCGGAAGTTCGCGCCGATGTACAATGCGGCGAGCAGAAAGCCTGCAGCGAAGAGGACGGCTTGCAGACCCAACGTGCGCCAGAAAACCTGCGCGTAGCCGAGTGCGTCGAACCAGAGCAATTGGACGAGGCGTCCAGGCAGCACGAGCAGGACAACGAGTAATACGACGGCCAGCGCGCCGTAAACGATCGGTGTGCGTGGTCGGGTAAATGGCAGCATGAACGAGATGAAGTCGTGAGATCGGAGCCGGGGTTAAGTATAACGCGCACGGCGGACAACGGCCGAGAATGCGGCGTGCAGACATCGCCGGAAGTCCGCATCACACAAATTGCCGTACGTATCCGGTTCCCTCATCACGCGCGCCGTACGGTGAATCTCGACTGGTACACTGTTTGATGAGGAGCACATCCGATTGCCGCAGAGATAGGTTCTGCCGGATTGTCTCACTTGATGTTTATAGCAGATCGGGTATGCCAACCTATGTTTACCGCCGCGAAGACGGCACCACGTTCGAGATTCAGCAGCGGATTACCGAGGACGCCCTCACGGTTTGCCCCACCACCGGGCAAGACGTCAAGCGTGTGATCAGCGCCAATACAGGGTTGATTTTTAAGGGAAGTGGATTTTACCTGACCGACTACGTCCGCAACAAAGGAGGCGACGCATCGAAGCCGGAGTCAGGTTCGGAGTCGAAGTCTGAAGCGAAGCCCGCGGAATCAACTACGGCGGCAGCCGACTGACGGATCGTCATCCGTCGTAAAACGATACCGGCGCGGAAGACCAGGATCTCCGCGCCGGTTATTTATTCACTTATTTTGTGACGGGCACTACTCAGGTCGCGGCATCCGCATCGACCGCTGCGCGCACGATGGCGGCGAAGTCATCCGCATTCAGGCTTGCCCCGCCGATGAGGCCGCCGTCGACATCCGCCTGACCCAGCAGCTCGGCTGCGTTGGCGGGCTTCATGCTGCCGCCGTACAGAATGGCGATGTCCTTCGCGGTCTCCCCGTAGAGCTCTTCCAAGAGGCGCCGGATGATGGCGTGCACCTCCTGAGCTTGCTCGGGCGTTGCCGTCTCACCTGTGCCGATTGCCCAGACGGGCTCGTACGCAATGACGAGGTCCGATCCGCTGCCGAGATCAACGTCTTTGAGCGCGTTGCGAACTTGGGTTTCTACGACTTCGCGCTCACGACCGGCGCGGCGCTCCTCCAGCGTCTCCCCTACGCAGACGATTGGCACGAGCTTGTTCTCGAGCGCAACGCGCGTCTTGGCGTTCACGCCTTTATCCGTCTCACCGAAATACTGCCGCCGCTCGGAGTGGCCCAGGATGACGTAACGGCATCCGGCGGACGTGAGCATTCCAGCTGATATCTCGCCTGTGTACGCGCCATCCGCAGCCTCGTGCATGTTCTGGGCACCCAGGTGGACGTGCGTCCCGCGCAGCGCTACCGACACCGCGTCGATACTGATGAACGGAGGGCACACCGCTACGTCGACGGTATCTACAGACCCTACCTCCCGACCAACACCTTCAGCAAGCGACACCGCCGACGCGATGTCCGTATTCATCTTCCAGTTTCCGGCAATCAGCATGATACAAACCTCATTTTCTTAATCAGTCGTTATGGCGTCACGGAGCGGCAGCGCCATCCCCAAGCAGTGACATCATCTCTTGTTGGATCGCATAAACGGCTTCGCCGGGATAGCGCCCGACGATGGCTCCCTCCCGATCAATCAGATAGCGCGTGGGTAATACGGCGATGCTATACGATTGCACCACCGACGCATCCGCGCCCTCTTCGAGTGCAACGTGCCGGCCCGGCACATCGCGATCTTCGAAGAACGCCTCGAGTATCGCGGGGTCAGACTGGAGGGAGATCGAGACGATCTCGAGATCATCGCCATAAGCCGAATTGATGGCGTTGCGCACCGGAAGCTGGCGGAGATATTCCGCGGACGCCGGCGCGTAGAACTCAAGCAGCACAAACTTCCCGCGGAAATCAGCGAGCGAAATCGATTCGCCGTCCAGCGTCGTGAGAGAAAACTCAGGCGCCGGGCTCCCGGGCATCAGGTTGTCGATCTCGTACAAGACGGTGCGTGCCCATTCCGACCAGGGTGTGTTCGGATATGACTGCTGCATATTCCGCGCGGCGAGGCGGGCATTCCGCGCATCGAGGCTGTCCATGTGCGCAACGACGACCTCTGACTGGATGGCGGCGTGCAGGTCGCGGTCGTTTGTGCGGAGCTGATAGGCAAGCAGCAGGTCGAGCGCAGCGGCCTGTCCGTTGAGCCGGGCTTCAGAGCGCCGCGCCGAACGTACGATGTCGATGTACCGCGGATTGGTTTCGTCGATGTTCTTTGCCTGCTCGACCAGAAGAGAATCGTTCCAGCCTTCGAGAATGATGATCGCCTCGGCCACGGCGAGGTCGGCGCCAACTGTTCCCGGGAAGTTCTCCTCCAGGCTCCAGAGAATCTGACTTGCCTGATTGACCTGGCGCTCGACTCGTTCTTCATCGACCGTGCCTTCCTGCAGCAGTTCGATGAGACTGCTGTTGTGCAGCGCCTGCGTATTCTGGAACGCCAGCCATGCGGCATTCTCATGTGAACGAAAACGGATCGGCCGGTTGGATGTCGGCAGTTCAACAGCGAACGTGGCCGAGTCTCCATCTGCAATGATGTACTGATCGATGTGCAGAATCTGCCCTTCGCGGGCGATGATGACCGGGTAGAGTCCGCGCATAGGCGCCGACACGTCGGTCTCGAACCGGCCCGATCGGTCGGTTACGGCAAATGCCAGCGTGTCGATTCCATCGAGGCCCTCATTCCCAACAATGATCTCGAATCCTCCGAAATTATCGGTGGTGTCGATCTCGGCACTCACGGTAACCATACCGGCGAGGTGCCCGCGTACGGATGTGTCCGTCCCTTGCGCTTGCGAGCGGCACGCGGCCACCGTACATAGCAGCGCGAGGATTAGCAGCAAGGATCCGCGGCGAGCGGAGCTCATTAGCGTCATAATGATTGATGATGGATGGATGTGCAGACGGTCAAGCGTCGCCGTCAAGATGTTGAACGAGTAGCTCGCGGACGCGCTTCGGGTCCGGAGAACCCTCGAACGAACGCATCACCTGGCCAATGAAAAAGCCGATGATGCTCGTCTTGCCACTTCGGTACTGTGCTACCTGAGGCTGATTTGCCGCAACGACGGCTTCGACAATCGGCAGCAGCGCAGAGTCATCGCTGACTTGCAGCACGTTCAACTCACGTGCCAATTCCTCAACGCCGTCCGGTCGATCCAGCATGGCTTCGAAAAGCTGCTGAGCACCGGTCGAGCTTATGTCGCCATCGAGGCGCATCCGGATCAGCGCGGCGAGGCGCACGGGCTCAATGGGGAAATCGGCCGCGTCGAGGTCGCGTTCTTTCAGCGTCCGCAGGACGTCGGTCATGACGAGGTTAGAGACGGCCTTGATCTCCTCTTTGCCCGCCTTTTTCGCCCCCTGGTCTGACAGCGCAGAGACAGATTCCTCGAACAGCTCCGCCACGCGGCGCTCTTCCGTCAGCACGCCGGCATCATACTCGGGTAGCTCGAACTCGTCGACATATCGGCGGCGGCGCGACTCCGGCATCTCGGGGAGCGATTGCCGCAGCTCTTCAATCCGATCTTCATTCACCACCACCGGCACAAGATCAGGATCGGGGAAGTAGCGATAATCATGCTCTTCCTCCTTCGTACGCATCGACCGCGTCTCGATTTTATTGGCATCCCAGAGACGCGTCTCCTGGACTACTTCTCCCCCCGCCTCCACCAGGCGGATTTGCCGATCGATCTCGAACTCAAGCGCCCGCTCGACGTGGCGGAACGAGTTCATGTTCTTGACTTCGGTCTTCGTGCCGAGCGCCGTCTCGCCGACTTTGCGAATCGAAACGTTGGCATCGCAGCGGAGCGAGCCTTCCTCCATGTTGCCGTCGCATGCCTCGAGATAGCGCACCGTCTGACGGATCTTCTGAAGGAACAGCGCGGCCTCGCGGGGCGAGCGGATGTCCGGCTCAGAAACGATCTCGATGAGCGCCACGCCCGAGCGATTGAAGTCGAGCAGCGTAGCCACCGGATCCTGGTCGTGCATCGACTTGCCCGCGTCTTCCTCGATGTGGATGCGGGTCAGGCCAATTCGCCTCACCGTCCGCTCACCGTCCTCGTCTTCCACCTCAACATCCACATGACCGCCGTAGCAGATCGGCGTGTCGTACTGGGATATCTGATATCCCTTGGGGAGATCCGGGTAGAAATACTGCTTCCGCGCGAAGATCGAATGCGGCGTGATCTTGCAGTTCGTAGCCAGACCCACGCGGATGGCGTGATCGAGCACGGCATCGCTCAAGACAGGCAGCGTGCCGGGGTGCCCAAGGCTGACCGGGTCGACGTTGACGTTGGCCTCGGCGCCGAAGGCGGCGCTCTCCGGACTGAAGGCTTTGCTGTTCGTGAGTAGCTGGCAGTGGACCTCCAGCCCGATGACGGCCTCGTATTCGTTGTGCGACATTGTGTGAGGATGTGGGATCGACGACATCAACGTAACGTACGACGGCAACCGTGAATTATGCCGTGCCCCGATCCATTTTACTCATTTCAACATGCGATTCGCGACGCTCTTCCTGGTCTTTGCCGCGATTCTGTCGGCGTGCAACGGCTCGTCGTCGCCCGCCGATGCCGATGGTGGCGGATTCGGAGATGCGTTTGAAATTGTGACGGGGCCGCATCCCTCCATGCCCGATGATCCACCGATCGTCAGAAATGATTCGTTAATCGTGATGGTCCAGTACGGAGGCGGCTGCCGCAATCACGACTTCGACCTCGCCCACCGCGTCCGCCGCGACACCGCCGATGTCTGGCTGACGCACGACGCGAACGAGGATCCGTGCCGCGCCATGATCACCGACCGGCTGAGCTTCGGGCTGCCGTCGCGTGTGACCTCGGCCACGGTGATCCGATTAATCGGACCCGACGGCGGCCCTCCACTCCCGATCGCACGTGTCTCCGGGCAGTAACGCGGCTCGCTTTAAAGACCGAACTTCCGCATGACTTCCTCGGCGTGGGCGTCGGTCTTCGGCCGTTTGATCACCTGCACGATCTCACCTTCCTCATCAATCAGGAACGTCGTGCGTTTGATGCCCATGAACTTCTTGCCGTAGAGGTTGCGCTCGCCCCACACGCCGTACTTGTTGAGGATCTCTTTCTCAGTATCGGCGATGAGCGGAAACGGCAGGCTGTATTTCTCCGCGAACGCCTGGTGAGACTCAACATCGTCGGCCGAAACACCAATGACGACGATCCCGGCGTCTTGAAGGCGGCTATAGTCGTCGCGCAGACTGCACGCCTGTTTGGTGCACCCCGGCGTGTCATCTTT
>CAZRTY010000078.1:0-8423 GCA_964603055.1 uncultured Rhodothermales bacterium
CATCAACGTCTTCCCACCACCGCCGCGTGTCATGGATCGAAAATACCGGATCACTAACACCGTGCGGGATGATCATCTTGCCGCCGCGCTCGCGGAACGCCGACAGATCAGTGGCCTTCGCTGCGATCAGGTCCCAGCTCGAGCGCGGAAACTCGGCGGTCGTTGCGTAGAGCTTCCGCGCATCGGTGTCGAAATCGAAGCTCAATTGATAGTCGAGATGCGCACTCGGGTTGTCAGGGACTGGTTGCGGCGGCGTGGTGAAAAGCGCCGAGAGCGCCGGCGAGCCCAGCGTCACGTTAATGGGGTAGCGCATGAATCCGCCCGCGTATAGCCCGATCTTCCACATACGCCAACCGGTGTGGAACGTGTCACCGGCTCTGCCTCCGATGCCGGCATCCCAGGCCCAGTTTGAGTAAAGAGCTTCGCCACGACGATTGACGGGGCCGGCTTGTATGTCCACAAGTGCTTCCACCTGCGCAGACAGGAGGCAGCCATTCGTCTTGTCTCCTGTGCAGATTCGCTTTTCTATCTCCGGGCGGACGCGCTCCGTTGTACATGCAGCGAAGTCACCGACGATCCCATCGACCAGGCCATCGAGGCCATCGCACGCATCGAGCACGGCCTCAGACACGAGTACAAGGTCTTCGTCCGAGAAGGTGCGGTGGAGGAGAGGCTCATCCGATTCATCCACGAGATCCATCTCACGCGCGAGGCGGGCGAATACTTGGGTATCCCATGCCTGGGCCACCGCCGCGCGTGGTACATCGAACGCCGGCGCGGTGGCTACGATGCCGTCGAAATGATCGGGAAACCGCTGGGCGAAAATCATCCCCTGCCGTCCGCCGTTTGAGCAGCCGAAGAAATAAGAGCTCTCCGGTGGCTCATTATAGAACGCCGAGATGAGCGCCTGGCCGATGTCAGACACCACTTCAAGCGAGCGCTCTCCGTAGTCGAGGCGCGCCTCGTAGTCGAACCCGAAAGCGACGGCACCCTGCCGCGCCGGATCGCTGTTAGTCTGATTGTCGTGACCCGCATCGGTCGAGATCACGGCAAACCCGCGGTCCAGAGCGGATGGCAATCCAGCGCCTACGCCACCGATCGCATCTCCGAGACTGCCGTCCGTCCCACCGCCGCCCTGGAACAGAAACCGGCCGTTCCAATCCGCGGGAAGTCTCATTCGGAATCCGATCGCGTAGACCTGGCCGTCGGTGCCCACTCGTTCATTCGCCTTGCCGACGATCTCACAATGAGCCGGCATCGCGGGTGCACCCCCGAACGGACTGCCCGGCGCCGGTGCGACAGCTTCCGCAGCTTCATGAGCGGCTGCAGTGGTGATGACGACATCATAGCCGATCTGGGCCCCCAGAGCCGACGTCAGTGCGACGCACCGTTCGTCTGTACTTAACTCCTGCTGAACCGCCATGCTCGATTGGCTGGATGATGACGCACATCCGCCTAGGAATATGAAGACGAAGAACGCGGGGACGAGAAGCGAGCGAGGCATGGGGAAAGGCGGCTTTGAAACCTCAGGTAGTGAGTCGCGAGGTAGGCTACGGTTGGATCGGTGGGAGGAAGCTACCGGCAGCATGCAATAAGCGACAAGCTTTATGCACCGCGCGCTGTACCTCGGAGCACGGCGAGTATGTCCGCCGGAGATGCTCATCAGCACCGCGGCGCGGCTCAGTAGTTATCCTCTGTGTCGGTATGACTGTGAGACGGGTGCGATCTGAACCGACTACTACAGACTCCCGGCTCAGAGCTCATATCTCACTCAAACCGAACCCAGTCGACCTCGGCTGTGCCGCCATCGACATGCGAGAGGCGGAGGTTGTAAACGCCGTCTGAAACAGTGCTTTCAAGCGGGATCCGCACATCTTGCCAGTCTGAAGCGCCGGAGAGACTGATGTGAACCGGTGTAATGGAGCTACCCTGGATGACATCCAGGTGCAGCGTGCTCGCTTCCGACGCCAGCGCACGAACGACTAGTGACTCTTCGTTACCGCTGAAAGTAACCGAGCTAAAGGTCACCCACGCACCCGGCGATTCCAGAAGCGCCTTCCATCCTGCGAATGTATCGGTGGTATCCAAAAAAGCGATGGAGACGCCCTCCGGACTCAACGCCGTGTATCGATCGAGGTGGATCTCCCGATCTGACGATACCAGCCCCACGCCGCGCTCACTCGGAACGATCTGCTGGATGGTGCCGTCCGGGTTGAAAAACAGGCTGTCGGCCCGCATCGACCGGTTCTTGTCGAAATGAGGCGAGCGATCGTTGTGGTGATAGAAGAGATACCACTGGCCATCGTACTCGACCATCGAATGGTGGTTGGTCCAGCATTCCGACGGGTGTTCATCCATGATGATACCCTTGTACTCGAACGGTCCGAGCGGATTGTCGCCCATCCCGTAGACGAGCGCTTCCGTCTTCTCGATGACATGGGGGAAGGTGAAGTAGTATATCCCGTTGCGCTCGAACACGAACGGTCCCTCCTTGAACCCCTCCGGCAGGTCCATGATTTCCTGCGGCTCCGACGCCAGCTCGAGCATGTTATCCTTTAGCTTTGCTCCCATGAGCCGGCCCAGTGCCCAGTAGATGTAGGCTTGCCCGTCGGTATCGATTAAGATATTGGGGTCGATCCCGTGGATTCCCTCGATTGGCGCAGGCTCCGGTGTGAAGGGGCCATGAGGTGTCTCGGAAATTGCAACGCCGATCCGGCGTCCGCCGAAGCCCTTCGTTGAGTCGCCGACTGACGGGAAGTAAAAGTAGTACTTGCCGTTGGCGTAGTGCGCGTCCGGCGCCCACATGGTGTTCGACGTGGCGTCTACCCAGGGCACATCCTTCTGGTCGAGAATCACGCCGTGGTCGGTCCAATCGACCAGGTTCTCCGACGAGTACACGTGATAGTCCTTCATGCAGAACCATTCCGTACCGCAGTCCACATCGTGCGACGGATAGACGTAGACGCGTCCCTCAAAAATCCGAGCGGTCGGATCTGCCGTGAATTGATCAACCGAAAGCGGATTCTGAGCCGCGGCGGGTAGACTCCATAGCAGGATTACGCCGAGAAGGATTGCTAACCGGAGAGCTTTCATGTCGAGCTCCTATTGGATGTGATGTCGTGTGGGAGCAATTAATCGCACCTCAGCGGGCGGTCCGCAACGTGCAGTCAATGGGCCTGAGGGCCCCGATGCTGTCTATGAAAAGCCCTCCGCGGTCAGCATGGTCGGGAGGGCGTGTGCACTTGTTTATGGCCTGACGGCGAGCGAACGACTGACGCGAATGTCCGACGATGACGCGCCAACTTCGACGGAGACCGTGCCTGGCTCGATCGTCCAGCTCTCCGCTTCCGCATCCCAGTAAGCTACATCGGTGGGCTCCAGCGAGAACGAGACAGTTTCAGTCTCCCCCGGCGCGAGCGTGATGCGGTCGAAGCCCCGCAACTCTCTGATCGGACGCGCAACCGACGATTCGGGGTAGGAGACGTACAACTGCACGACTTCATCTCCCGTTATCGATCCTGTGTTCGTGACGTCGACGCTGATCGTGACGGAGCTGCCGGCTGCAAGCGCGTCAGAGTCTGCACGGAGGTTTCCATACGAGAACGTCGTGTAGCTCAGACCATGACCAAACGCGTAAAGCGGCTGACCCTGGAAGTACTTGTACGTCCGGTTCGCCATGTCATAATCCTCAAAGTGAGGCAGGTCATCCGTCGACCGGTAGAACGTTACCGGTAGCCGCCCAGCGGGATTATGATTGCCGACCAGTACATCGGCAACAGCTGTACCACCGGCTTGACCGGGATACCATGCCTGGAGGATAGCGTCCACATGCTCATCCGCCCAGGGCAACGCAACCGCACTTCCCGAGAGGTTGACGAGTACGATGGGGGTGCCGGTCTCATGGAGGCGCCGCAGAAGCTGCTGCTGAAGCTCGGGAAGCTCGATTTCGACGCGGTCTCCACCGACAAAGCCTTCATAGTCTACCGGCATGGCCTCGCCTTCGAGCTGCCCCGAAATACCGCCGACGAAAACGACGGCATCGGCGGCCTCCGCTGCTGCGATGGCAGCCTCGACGCCCTCATCAACCGGGGGCGTGCGCCATTCGACGGTTACCATCATCGGCCCGTCTCCCTGGGTGTATTCGAGCCGCAGTGGGAGCGACGCGTTATCCGGAAGATGGCGCGTGACGCGGACCTCTCGTTCGACGTTCTCCTCCCCGGCAGGCGGCGTCCACGAGTCGATGAATGGTTCTCCGTCTACGATCAGGCGGAAACCTCCACGTCCTGTGACGACGAGCTCATACTCGCCCTCGGCTGTGGTCAAGAGCTCACCATTCCACCGCGCCGACATGCCGCGATCCGGGACACCCGGAGGCATACTTCTAAAACGCTGACGCGAGCCCAGATCGAAGTTCAGCGGACGTTCGGTGCGGCGTGCAGCCGGCTCGCCCGACAGCGTGGGATTATCGAAGTACTCGCCATGAAACCAGCCTGAGGCGATGGTTCGCACGGTGTCGGGCCGCGCCGCATAATCGACACCGTACGCGTAGATGACTTCGACTTCGGCCGGCTCGAGCGCGGCTTTGATCCCATCCAGCACGGTTACGGGTGCGTATGGAACACCATTATAGTTTCCGACAAGTGCCTGCACGGAGGTAGCGTTCGGGCCGATCACGGCCACTCGGCGCACGTTCCGCGTATCCAGCGGAAGCAATGGCTCTCCTGATGCACCCGGCGCGTTCTTCAGCAGCACCATCGACTCGCGCGCAGCCTGCAGCGCCACGGCGCCATGCTCAGACAGATTGTTGACCGTGGGAGAGATGCTGTTGTAGGGCACCCGGTCTTCAGGGTCGAAGAAGCCAAGACGGAACATCGTCCGGATCAGTGGCGCAAAGCCTTCATCAATATCCTGCTCACTGATCAACCCGCGCTCGACTGCTTCACGGAGATAGGCGGAATCATCGCCACAGCGAAGATGCATGCCGGCTTGCAGTGCCATCGCATTCGCTTCGGCGCCATCAGCCGCGACACGATACGTATTGTAGAGGTCGCCAACGGATCCGCAGTCGGAGACCACGTGGCCGTCAAATCCCCATTCATCCAACAGGCCGTATAGCAGCGGACTGATCGAGGCCGGCTCGTTGTACACCGCATTGTAGGCCGGCATGACAATCTCCACATCCGCCTCTTTGATGACCTCTTCGAAGGCAGGCAGATACGTTTCGTATAGATCGCGCAGGGGAGGGGACGCATCGAAATTATGCCGCAATGGCTCGGGGCCGCTGTGTACGGCGAAGTGTTTCGCTCCCGCGGCGCCCAGCAGATAATCGGGATGATCGCCCTGAAGCCCTTTCACAAAGGCAACGCCGAGACGGCCGGTCAAGTGTGGGTCTTCGCCATAGGTCTCCTGTCCGCGGCCCCATCGCGGGTCACGGAAGATGTTGATGTTGGGCGACCAGAAGGTGAGCCCGCGGAAGATCTCGCCCTCGAGCGGTGTGCCAACATAGCTGTTGAACTTGGCACGCCCCTCGATGCCGGTGACATGTGCCACATGCTGATGCAGGTCCGTATTCCACATCGCAGCGAGGCCAATCGCCTGTGGGAAGACTGTGGCGTATCCCGCATTAGCCACGCCGTGCAGCGCTTCACTCCACCAGTCGTACTTGGGGATTCCGAGCCTCGGAATTCCCGGAGTCGCATTACTCATCATGGAGGTCTTCTCCTCCAACGTCATGCGGTCGATCAGATCCTGAACGCGGACGTCGACGGGCAGATCGGGATTCTGATAGGGAAGGGGTGTTTGTGCATTAGCGGGCGCCGCGATGGAAACGAGCAGCGCAACCAGCGTAAACGTGACCGACTGAAATGGCCTCATGATGTACAGTCTACCGAAGCGAATGTGATTAACGATGGAGCAATGTGTGTGGCTAACACTAGCATGCGATGACAAGGCCCTGTGTGTTCACCCATGTGTTCTACGTGATGCACTCCTTGACGTTAAGGAAGTATCACGTGCTCGGGATGATTTAGCGATAACGATGCCGCCGAATTAGCTTTCGCATACAACGATGTGCCGTGGGACTTTAGTACGGATATGCAAACGTCCGCAGTTTGCATATCCGATGATCTATACCTGATGCCGCTGCCGGTGATATACCGCCTCGTCCCAACATTCTGGGCCCGATGGACATCTGGCTTCCCCACGTGAGGAAGCAGATTAGTTAAATAGTAACTGGGCGAAGTTGTACAGGCTGTTGCGCCAATGAATAGGGTCGTGGTCGTAATCATCCACATGCCAGATGTGTGGCACATCGTTATCTTTTAAATAGAGATGCATGCCCTGGCTGATATTGAAGAGCCCATCCTGATTTCCGCACGATAGAAAGACCAGGTTGAGTTGATCGGCGGCCTCTTGCGGATTCGGAATTAACTCGGCGGGCGGACGCGTGTTGGGTGCTGATGAGAAGGCCCCGATCCAGGAGAAGGTGTCCAGATTGCCGAAACCGAAGTTGAGCGTCTGTCCGCCGCCCATAGAAAGTCCGGCCAGAGCCCGGTTGTCCCGGTCGGTGAGTGCGCTGTAGCGAGACTCGATCGCCGGGATGACGTCATCGAGTAAATCGTGCTCGAAGACGGCAAATGCCGGCGCCGCGGCAAAGATATTTCCTTCTGCGCGGTCGTTCTCCTGCGCCCGGCCATTCGGCATGACGACGATCATCGGCTCCGCCATGCCATCCGCGATCAGGTTGTCGAACAGAACGTTTACGGTGGCGAACCGCTGCCATTCGGTCTCATCTCCGCCGATACCGTGTAGCAGATACAGCACGGGATACTGCTGTTCCGGCGAATATCCGGGCGGTGTGTAGACCTGCATCTTGCGCGTCGTGCCGACGGTCGCAGACTCGTACTCGATCATTTCGAGTGTGCCTCTGGCTATACCTTCACGCTGCACATCGATTCCCTCAGGGGGTTCGGGGAAGGCCGGTACATCATCGTCGTTCAGTACGATCGGCGCCCTCATTCCCGCCGGCCCTTGCGGGGTGTCTTGAGCTGAAGAATCTTTGCTCGTAGGAGCAGCAAGAAGCAGGCAAACGGCGAGGACAAGCGTCAAACACTTCATGAGACCAGAGATGTTTATACAGGGGTCCCGCATCCCTTGGCGTACCGTCAAACCGGTGCCGTAGCGTGCGTAGAGGATGCCGAAAACAGTCACTTAAAGAAAAGTAAAACATTTCAATGTTAATTATAAAGGTTTAAGTTTTCTTGCGTGGAGCCATCCATCTACTGCTCACTTTCAGAAGACGTCTGTACACATGCGAGCATCCTTCACCCTTCATCGCAGCCGATTCAGCGCGATGGCGCTGGTTGTTATTGCCAGCCTTGTCCTTCCGCTTTCTTCCGCTCATGCTCAGCAATCCTCGGTTGAGGCCGTGATTGATGCAGGCGAGACGCACGCCCCGATCTCTCCTTTCGTGTATGGGCAGTTCCTTGAGCATGCCGGGCAAATCGTTAACGACATTCTGTGGGCGGAGCTACTTGACGACCGCAAGTTCTATTTCCCTGTTGTCGAGTCCGTCCCGCCGGAAGAGGCGTCGACGTCTCGAATGCGGCGCGCACCGTTGAAGCGCTGGCTGACGATCGGCAATCCTGCCAACGTGACCATGGACACCGATCGTCCATTCGTTGGTCGGCACAGTCCCAAGATCCTTTTGTCCGGCAACACACCCACCGGCCTCCGTCAAGAGAGCGTGCCCCTGAAAGCAGGGAAGTCGTACGTCGGCCGGATCGCACTTAAGGCGGACGAGGATGCACAGGTTGACATATCGCTTGTATGGGGACCCGGGGCGACGGACCGCCAGACCGTGGCCATCGATATGCTGGCTCCGGATTATGTGACCTATCCTCTTGCGTTTACAGCCGATGCAAGCACGAGCGATGGTAGATTCGAGATCACGGCAAGAGGCAACGGCACCGTCCACGTTGGTGTTGTCTCGTTGATGCCGGCCGACAACATCGGCGGGTTTCGGCCCGAAGTCGTTGCTGAGTTGAAGTCGCTCCGTTCGGGCGTCTACCGCTTCCCTGGGGGTAACTTCGTTTCCTCACACGAATGGCGCGATGCCATTGGCGATCCCGATCGTCGGCCGCCGGTCTACGATCCTGTGTGGGAAGTCGTGCAGCCCAATGACGTGGGGACGGATGAGTTCATTCGTTTGTCACGTCTCGCCGGGGTAGAACCGTACATCACGGTGAACGCCGGTTTTGGAGATGCACAGTCTGCGGCCGACATGGTCGAGTACACCAACGGCTCTGCCCGGACGAAGATGGGCGCGCTTCGTGCCGCTCACGGACATCCCGAACCCTATAACGTCAAATACTGGGGAATCGGTAACGAAGCATGGGGCTCGCACCAGATGGGAGCGATGGCAC
>CAZRTY010000079.1:0-2406 GCA_964603055.1 uncultured Rhodothermales bacterium
CCGCTGAAAAACGTCAACCGCACGGTCGGCACGATGCTCAGTGGCGAGATAGCCAAGCGCTACGGCGATGCCGGCCTCCCGCAGAACACGATCACGCTGAACTGCACGGGATCGGCCGGACAAAGCTTCATGGCGTTCGGCGCACCGGGGATCATGGTTCGCCTCGAAGGCGATGCCAACGATTACGTGGGTAAAGGACTCTCGGGCGCGCGCCTGATCATCACGCCGCCAAAGAACGCATCGTTCGTCGCCGAGGAGAACATCCTGATCGGCAATGTGGCGATGTACGGCGCAACGAGCGGCGAAGTGTACGTCCGCGGCCGGGCAGGCGAGCGCTTCTGCGTGCGCAACAGCGGTGTTCGTGCCGTCGTCGAGGGCGTTGGCGACCATGGCTGCGAGTATATGACCGGCGGACGCGTGGTCGTGCTCGGTACGACTGGCCGCAACTTCGCCGCCGGCATGAGCGGTGGCATCGCGTACGTGTACGATGCATCGGGCGCATTCCGCGGCGGACGCTGTAACACCGAGATGGTCGACCTGCTCCACGTGACCGCCGCCGATGAGATCGCCGAACTGATGTCGATGATCGCGTGGCACTACGAATACACGGGCAGTGCCGTTGCCGGGCGGATCCTCGAGAACCTCGACACCGAGCTGGCGCGCTTCGTCAAGGTCATGCCCATCGAATACCGCAAAGCGTTGCAGCGCATCGAGCGTGAGACGATCGACGATGAAGCCTTCGGTTCGACGCCGCTCGCAGCCTGAGATCCATTCCCTTCCCAAAGAACATTCGCCGACATCCTTCCCCACTAGACACTCCTTAGATGGGTAAAGTAACCGGATTCATCGAGTACACGCGTGAGTTGCCGCAGAGGCGGCCCGTCGCCGACCGCCTTCACGACTACCGAGAGGTGTACCAGCCGTTCGAGCAGCGGAAGCTGACGAACCAGGCGGCGCGCTGCATGGATTGCGGCGTTCCCTTCTGCCAGGCAGGCTGCCCGCTCGGCAACATCATTCCAGATTGGAATGACCTCGTTTACCATGGCAAGTGGCGTGAGGCTTATGAGCGTCTTCGTGCGACGAACAATTTCCCCGAGTTCACCGGACGCATTTGTCCGGCGCCGTGCGAGTCGGCCTGCGTACTCGGCCTCGTCGATGCCCCGGTTACGATCGAGCAGATCGAGCAAGAGATTATCGAGGAAGCCTGGCGGCAAGGGTGGGTCCAGCCGCGCCCACCGGCGGTCCGCACAGGCCGCCGCGTGGCGGTGATCGGCTCCGGTCCTGCCGGCCTCGCATGCGCGGATCAGCTCAATCAGGCCGGCCACCTCGTGACGGTGTTCGAGCGGACGAGCCGCATTGGCGGACTCCTGCGTTACGGCATTCCCGATTTCAAGCTCGAGAAGCGCGTGGTGGATCGACGCGTGGATTTGATGAGGGATGAAGGGATCGAGTTCGTCGTGAATGCGGAGGTTGGAAAATCAGTGCCGCTCAGCTCGCTCGATGATTTTGACGCGGTCGCCGTCTGCATCGGTGCGACAAAGCCGCGTGATCTTGTCATACCGGGACGTGACCTCGCGGGTATCCACTTCGCGTGGGATTACCTCTGGCAGCAGAACCGCCGCGTGGCCGGTGACGATCTCGAGGCCGAAGGTGTTGAGCCGATCGTTGCCAACGACAAGCATGTGATCGTCATTGGCGGCGGCGATACGGGAAGCGACTGCGTAGGCACGGCCAATCGCCAGGGTGCGCGTTCGGTCACGCAGTTCGAGTTGCTGCCGACTCCACCAAAGCAACGCCCCGCGCATCAGCCATGGCCGTTCATGCCGATGCTTTTTTCGACCACGTCATCACACGAAGAAGGAGGCGAGCGTCACTGGAGCATCCTCTCGGAAGAGTTTGTGGGACGTGCCGGCTCGGTTACCGGTCTTCGCACGACGGAAGCGCGATTTGTTCCGGGCGAGGACGGGAGGCAAACGCTTCAGAAAACACCCGGCACAACGCGCGAGTGGCGGGCCGAGCTCGTACTGCTTGCCATCGGCTACGAAGGGCCGGAGAGGTCCGGTCTGATCGAGGGCCTGGGTTTGCAGCTCGACGGTCGCGGCAACGTGGCGACTAACGACGATTATATGAGCTCGGTGCCGGGCGTGTTTGCGGCAGGTGATGCACGCCGTGGGCAGTCGCTCGTCGTATGGGCAATTTCCGAAGGGCGCGAGGCCGCGCGAGGTGTCGACCGGTATCTTACGGGCATCACCGAGTTGCCTACGAGAGGTGACGGCGTTCTTCCGCGAGTTGCATAATACGGGTCCCGCTATGCGCTTAATTTCGTTCGCTTAAAGACGTTCGCTTAAAGACGTTCGCTTAAAGACGTTCGCTTAAAGACGTTCGCTCGAGGTTGTCAGTAATAGC
>CAZRTY010000079.1:2506-6346 GCA_964603055.1 uncultured Rhodothermales bacterium
CGTTCGCTTAAAGACGTTCGCTTAAAGACGTTCGCTCGAGGTTGTCAGTAATAGCGGGGTGGGCTATCCTCCCTCCGCCAGTTCGAGCTTGCGCCTATCCCATTATTCATGAAGGTATGTTCCAGTCCCCATCCGTCGATTCGAGCCGATCAGCAGCTGCCGGCCTCGAAGCTGATCCACATGAAGCTGAAAGCATGGTGAGGTTTACGGCGTTCGGTCCGGCGTCGCTGTCTAACCTCGGCCCCGGGTTCGACGCGCTCGGGTTATGCATCGATGGCTCGGGCGACTACGTGACGGCGAGTCTCAGCGAAGAACCGGGCATCCGCGTGAGATTCATCGGTGGCGATGGCGGACTATTGCCGACGGACCCTGCGAAGAACACGGCGTCGGTAGCTGCTGCCCGCGTACTGGAGCTGGCGGAATACGAAGGTGGGCTCGACCTCGAGATCGAAAAGCAGGTGCCGTTTGGCTCGGGCATCGGCGGCTCGGCGGCGAGCGCCGTGGCGGGCGCCTGGGCAACGAACCTGGCGCTGGGCGAGCCCTTTACCAAAGCGCAACTCGTCGATGCCGTGCTGGCCGGCGAGGCCGTTGCATCAGGCAGTTTCCACGGAGATAACGTCCTACCGGCGCTCTTCGGCGGGCTCGTCATGGTTTCATCGAGCGAGCCTTCGCGCTATCGCCGCGTAACGTTACCTCGGAAACTCCCGCTCGCCGTGATCGCTCCGCAGGTTCAGGTACTTACGAAGCAGGCGCGCGACATCCTTCCCACACAAATTCCCTTTGCCGACGGCATCCACAACGCATCGGAGCTCGCCTTCCTCATCGATGCCTTTCATAATGGCGACTGGCAGGCAGTTGGCCAATGCATCATGCAGGACCGCATCGTCGAGCCGATTCGCGCCGAGCTCGTGCCGTGCTACGGAGTCGTCAAGGACGGAGCCCTCGAGGCCGGCGCTCTCGGATGCGCGCTGACGGGATCGGGTCCGGCGATGTTTGCGGTTGCCGAGACCAGCGGCGACGCCGAGCGCGTACTCGAGGCCATGATCGCGGCATCGCAGCGCGCAGGTATTGACGCCGATGGATTCGTGACGATGGGGAATCCCGACGGCGTACGGCAAACGGATTAACAGACCGCCGGAAAAATCGGTCAGCTCGGCGTTCCGCGTTGCCCGCGCTCCCTCCGATGTACCCGGGAAGCCTTAGTCGTACATCCTTGCACGCCTTGATCTATTCGATTTGTTGACGGTCGAGAGGCGTAATCGACTCAACAGGCAGCTCAGCACGATGACTCACCGGGCCCGATGACTCACAAGGCCCGAAGACTCACCAGGTATGATGACTCACCCGGTATCATGACGTACCCAAAGTATCGTAGCACGCGGTCGGCCGAGCCTGCCGTGTCTTTCGCTGACGCCCTGCTCCAAGGTCTCGCGCCCGACGGCGGCCTCTTCGTGCCGACGTCCATCCCGAAACTCGACGGCATCGACTTCGGAAGGAAGGACGGCTTGTTCTCTGATCTCGCCTTCGACGTTCTGACTCAATGGCTCGGCGGCGAGCTGGCTTCCGAGTCAATCCGGCAGGCCGCTCAGGATGCGCTCAACTTTCCCGTTCCCCTCGTCCCTTTGAAGGGGGATGGATGGGAAGGTGTCCACGTGGTCGAACTCTTCCACGGCCCGACGCTGTCGTTCAAGGATTTCGGCGCGCGGACGATGGCGCGCTTGATGTCGACGGTGCTCGGCAGGGCCGGCGAGGAGCTGACCATCCTCGTAGCCACCTCTGGTGATACGGGCAGCGCCGTGGCCGACGGATTTGCCGGCGTGCCCAACGTGCGTGTGGTGCTGCTGTACCCCGACGGCCTGGTGAGTCCGACGCAGGAACGACAGCTCATCGTCAAGCGGCAAGGTGTTCAGGCGGTGGCCGTTAAAGGCAACTTCGACGATTGCCAGCGGCTCGTAAAGGAAGCCTTCGCCGATCCCGGGTACGTGGGCATACAGCTCTCGTCGGCCAACTCAATCAACATCGGCCGCCTTCTTCCGCAAATGATGTATTACATCCACGCGGTGCGGCAGCTTGGCGGCGTGGAGGCCGTCATCTCGGTTCCCAGCGGCAACCTCGGCAACCTGACCGGCGGCGTGATGGCTGCACTCGGCGGGATGCCCGTGCGGCAGTTCCTCGCCTCGCATAACGCGAACGACTTCTTTCCCCGCCACCTTACTGACGGCTCGACCGAGTGGCTGCCTTCGAAACGAACGTACTCGAACGCGATGGACGTTGGCGTGCCGAGCAACTTCGAGCGCTTGCAGCACCTTCTCGCCGCCAATGACCTGCGCAGGCTCATCCGGGGTTTCAGCGTCAGCGATGACGAAACGCTGGCGTCGATGCGGCGGGTTGCCGACGAGTGTGGATACATCGTCGACCCGCACACCGCCGTCGGGCTCGAGGCGGTTCGGCGCTATCGCAAATCGACCAATTCATCCGAGCCGGCGGTTGTGCTCTCAACGGCTCATCCGGCGAAATTCCCCGAGGTCACCGAACAGGCGCTGGGCAAAACGGCGCCAACGCCCGAACGGCTTTCGCGGTTATGGGATGAGGAGACCAACGTGGTATCCATCGAGCCTTCAGCGGGCTCGCTTCGGGATGTCGTCCTGGCGCGAGGGTAATTCGCAGAGGCCGGCGGTTACTCGGTGCGGCTGATGCGGACGAGGTCGAGCAGGATGCCCTGGTCGTCGCCGCCGAAGTGATCGAAGCGCAGGCGTACGTCCACCGTATCACTCACGTCGACATGCCGCGTGTAGAGCGCGAAGTCGTCATCTGTGCCCAGCACGAATCGTTCGCCCCAGACATTGCCGAGGGTCACGTCCATCGAGTCGCTGGTTTCCCAGCGCTGATTACCGGACAGCCAGAACTCCACGACATACGACGCGCCGGGAATAAGCCGAACCGGATCTTTCATTTCGATGGTGCCCGCTTCCAGGCAGGATCCATCCATATCTACGTACAATCCATTGCCGGGCTGGACGTCGAAATAGCCGTTGCCATGCAAGTCAACACAGCCCTCGATCACATTCCAGTTCTGGAAGTTGGTCCAATTGTCAGTGCCGCGGCCGCTGTTCTCGCTATCGAAGTCGTCAAAAAACAGCACCCTTTCCTGTGGGACGGTTGGCAGTGTCGGTGGCTCAGGCTCGACGGCCGTGTCGCAACCAGTCAGGAAGAGAAACCCTACGATTAAGGGAAGAGAATATTGTAGCAATGCTGAAGTTCGCATCTAGTATGTTTCGTGATCGTGCACCATCGTGATCAATGGTGCGGATGTAGGGAGGAAAGTGACGGCACGGAAGATCTCTATTTTGTTAGCTATCTAAGTGTCACGTGATTGGTCATTACAGGATCGTTGACAGTATACCTTCCGCCGCCGTGCTGCCAATTTAGCGTGGCGCAGACATCTAACGGCATCAATTCTCTTTCCTTCATTCTTTTTAAGCATCTGCTAAAGCTCAGCGGCCTTCCGCCGATAACCAGATTGAGTGCGCCGGTTTGGTGTAGTGCCGCGCCCCTCCGGAAGTCCACCTCCATCTCCGTCGCAAATCTCATTTAAGACATGGAAAGCCTGGCTCCCAAGGCACCCAGGGACCGGATCAAGAAGGCGATGCTCATAGCTTGCATCGTCAGCATGCTCCTCATCTCCGGTGGCTTCCTGATCACGCAGTCCCACCAGCGTACCGAACGCGCGCTACTGACCACCCTGCTCGAAGCAGGAAATTTTGAAGGCGCGGCGCAGCA
The DNA here is from genome assembly GCA_964603055.1 of uncultured Rhodothermales bacterium. Classification (GTDB taxonomy): domain Bacteria; phylum Bacteroidota; class Rhodothermia; order Rhodothermales; family CAZKDQ01; genus CAZRTY01. The sequence goes on from CAZRTY010000079.1 coordinate 6,287, forward strand.
AGACCGACACCTCAGCACGCTCGATCGCCGCTTGAGCGCGATGGGGCTTCTCTTCCTGAT
>CAZRTY010000079.1:6446-8416 GCA_964603055.1 uncultured Rhodothermales bacterium
GGCGAGGTCACGCGCATCGTCGGCATGGGGCAGGATATCTCCGATCGGAAGCGCACGGAGCTGGCTCTGGCCGAGCAGCGAAACCTGCTGCGCGCCCTTGTGGACCACCTGCCGGAGTGTATTTACGTGAAAGACCTCGAGGGCCGCTTCCTCGTCGCCAACCGCGCCACCGCCGAGTTACTGGGCGTGGAATCACCGGATCACCTGATCGGCAAAACCGATTTCGACTTCTTCCCGGAGGACGAGGCGCGCGCATTCTACGACGATGAGCAGTCCGTCATCCAGACCGGTACGGCACTGATCGGCAAAGAGAAACGCGTCATCCATCCCACGGATGGCGACGAGCGCTGGCTGCTAACGTCCCGTGTTGCAGTGAAAAGCCCTGACGGCCAGGTCATTTCACTGGCCGGCGCCAGCCAGGATATCACCGAGCGCAAAAAGGTCGAGCGCGAACTGCTCGACGCCAAGGAGGCGGCCGAAGCGGCAACGGTGGCCAAGAGCGAGTTCCTGGCCAACATGAGCCACGAGATTCGCACGCCTATGAACGGCGTCATCGGCATGACGAGCCTCCTTCTCGACATGGAGCTCGAGACCGAGCAGCGCGAGTTTGTCGAGATCATCCGCACCAGCGGCGACCAGCTTCTCTCCATCATCAACGACATTCTCGACTTTTCGAAGATCGAGGCGGGCTATATGGAGCTCGAGGGCCAGCCGTTCGTCGTTCGTGCCTGTATCGAAGACGCCCTGGACCTGGTGGCGCACCGCGCCGCCGCAAAAGGCCTCGAGCTGGCGTACATCCTCGACGAGAATGTGCCGTCGGCCGTCATCGGAGACGTCACGCGTGTGCGGCAGGTGCTCGTCAATCTGCTCTCAAACGCCATCAAGTTTACCGAAACCGGCAACGTGCTCGTCAGAGTCCGGCGCCGCTCATTCGAGCAAGGCCGCGACACCGATCGCTGCGAGATCGAGTTTGCCGTGCAGGACACCGGCATCGGCATCCCGCCCGACTCGCTCGACCGGCTGTTCAAGTCGTTCAGCCAGGTCGATGCGTCGACCACGCGCAAGTTCGGCGGAACGGGGCTCGGCCTCGCCATCTGCAAGCGCCTCGTCGAAATGATGGGCGGATCCGTCTGGGTTGAAAGCGAGCCCGGCCTCGGTTCTACATTTTCGTTTACGATCACGGCCACCGTCGCGCCGGCACACGTGCAGGTGTACCTGCCGTCCGACTCGCCCTACCTCGAGGGCCGCCGCGTGCTCATCGTCGAAGACAACCTGGTGAACAGCCAGATCCTTTCGCGCCTCGCCACGCAGTGGAAGATGGAGGTCGATGCGGTGGATTCGGGTATGGCCGCCATCGATCGCTACCTCGGCGGCGAGCGCTACGACCTGGTGTTGCTCGACTTCCAGATGCCCGAGATGGACGGCCTGACGGTCGCTCAGCGCATCTCAGAGATCGTCGATGAGCCGCCGGTCATGATCGTGCTGACGTCGATCAATCAGGATCAGAAACTCCGCCGCGATGCACGCGAGCACGGCGTGAGCGCGGTCCTTTACAAACCGATCAAGCCGGCGCAGCTTTACGACGCACTGATCGATGCCTTCCGCGATGGCGATGTGACGCGGGTGATGCCAAAGCCCGACTCCGAGTCAGCCGCGCTGCGCTCCGGTCGCAAATCGGCCGTCCTGCTCGCGGAGGACAACCTCGTCAACCAGAAAGTGGCGCTCCGCCTCTTCCAGCGGCTCGGCTACCGGCCGGATGTCGTCGCCAACGGCGTCGAAGTCCTCGAAGCGCTGCGCCGCCAGCCATACGATCTCGTCTTCATGGACGTCCAGATGCCCGAGATGGACGGCCTCACCGCCACGCGGCGCGTGCGCGAGGAGTTTCCGCCCGAGCGCCAGCCGAGGATCGTCGCCATGACGGCCAACGCCATGCAGGGCGATGCCGAGCTATGCCTCGGGGCCGGCATGGA
>CAZRTY010000080.1:0-8345 GCA_964603055.1 uncultured Rhodothermales bacterium
CCCGGCACCAGCGGCCGGTTACCCCAGCGGCGAACGAACGCCTGGCGCCCCTCATGTATGCGCGTTGGATCGCGGTGGAACAGGAACCCGGCCTCGCCCACCTGAGCCGCATCGGCCGTTGGTTGCGCCCCAGCCATTGCTCCTTGCTGCGCCGCGATTCCATCCGCAAATCGAGCTTGAGCCCGCATACGTTCCTCCTCCAGACGCCGAGCTTCGAGCTCCTCGGCGAGTTTCTGACGCTGTGCTCGCACGAACTCGTCGAACTCGTCGTCCGACATCGCACCCAGGACGAGAAGCGAGTCCATCTCCGTCACCTGCCCGTACGCCTCGGCGTAACTCCGATAAATCGACGACTGCTCGCGGCTGTCCGTAACGGCAAGCCGGCTCAGGCTCTCTCGCGCCACGGATGTAGCACGCGACGGCAGCACGGTAGCGGCGGTGTCGAAGTGAGCGGCCGCCAGAACGAAGTCTTCGTAGACGTCACGATAGAGCGTAGCCAGCTCATAATGCGCACGTCCGCGTACCGGCGTGATGTCGTAATCGGTATCGTAGAGCAGGATGTCGAATGCCTCGAATGCGCGGTCGTGCCGCCCGGCCTCGGCTTCGACGACGCCACGGGTATAGGCGATCTCAGAGCGGCGGTCACGATGCTTGTCGTCTCGCTCCATGCGGCGCAGTTCGACGAGGGCGCCGTCAACATCGCCCGCGAGTGCGGCGGTGCGATATTCATGCAGCCGCGCCTTGAACTCAAGCTCATACGGCGGCTGGTAGCGTGCTACCGCCCGATATGCCTGCGATGCCGCGTCCGCATCATTCCGCATCTCATGCACCTGACCGAGCAGGAAGAAAGCGCGCGGCTCTACCTCGCGATCGCGAATGACGTCGAGGCCCTCAGCCAGCATCGACGCCGCGGCATCCCACTCCGCCTCAGTCACCAGAAGGTCGGCGTATGCGAGCATCAATGGTCCGCGCCAGCGGCTGGGGAGGTCTTCGGCGTCGAGAGAATAGGTGATATGATCGCGCGCCTCTGCGCGTGCGCCGTTGGCCACAAGCGTCCGCGCCAGCCAGAATCGGGCTTCCCCTTCGAGATCGGTGCCGAGATCGATGGCTTCCCGAAATTTCTGGATCGCCGCGGGGTAGTTGCGCTGATAGAAATACGACTTGCCGATGAGCAACACGGCATCATCAACCCAGCGCGAGGTAGGATGATTGCGGATGACGTCGGCGCTGCGCTTGATGGCATCGTCGAACTGAGCGCGGCCCACGTTCTCCGGTGCCGGAGGATAAACCGGCAGAAAGCGCGACTCATCGATGGTTAGCGGTGCCCGCTCGATATTGCGGATGCCCTCGTCGAACGACTGCCGCGCGTTGTAAAACGTATTGTAGTACGCGGTGAAGTTCTGCACATGCCGGCCAAGAAACGACGTCTGGCTACAGCCGGCGAGGAGGACAGCACAGATAAAAGCCGCGGATAAACGACGCAGCATGAAGGCGCACGGATTGAGAAACCTGAAGAGCCGACGTACGGCCGCGAGTCAGTATCCGTTTCTCATAAACTACAATTTTATTAGACCTTACTGATTATTAGACCTTGCTGACGTGCACCATGTTGGTCCGCCCTTTGGCCGGAAGCGGCATGCCTGCCATCACGACGATATACTCACCCGGCTGAACCAGTCCGCTTTCTGACAGCATCTTGTGGACCAGCTTCACGCCTTCGTCGGTATCCTTCTGGAAAGGGATGGCGAACCCGGTCGTTCCCCAGACCAATTTCAGCTGGCGGACCACACGTTCGTCATCGGTGAAGGCATAGACCGGCATCGACGGACGGTGACGGGCGACTGAGCGAGCTGTGTTTCCGGTAGCGGTGAGGCAGGCGATGGCTGCCGCCCCGATCTGCTCCGCGAGCTCAAACGCGGTATAGCTGACGGCTGCCGTTATCGCCTCGGAGTCATTGCTCCGCGGCGGACGGAACTGCGGACGGCTCTGGTACTCCCAGTCTTTCTCGGCTTCCTCGATGATGCGCGACATCACCTCGACCACGCGCACGGGATGCCGGCCCATCGCCGTCTCGCCGGATAGCATCACGGCATCGGAGCCATCGAGTACGGCATTCGCCACGTCGCTCGCTTCGGCGCGCGTGGGGCGTGAGTTCTCGATCATGCTCTCAAGCATCTGCGTGGCCGTGATGACCGGCTTGGCCGAGGCCAGACACTTCCGAATGATGGACTTTTGCGCGGAAGGCACCTGCGCGATGGGCATCTCAATCCCGAGGTCGCCGCGGGCCACCATGATGCCGTCGGATTCGATCAGGACGTCGTCGAAGCTGCGAACCGCCTCCGGCTTTTCGATCTTGGAGAGGATGGTGACGCGGCTGCCGGCGTCGCGCACGCGCTTAACGAGACTCCTCACATCCTGTGGATCGCGCACAAACGACAAGGCGATGATATCGACCCCATGCTCGAGGCCAAAGTCGAGGTCCTTCAGATCTTTCTCGGTGAGCGAGGGCGTGCTGGTACGGATATTCGGGAGGTTGACACCTTTGCGAGACCGCAGCGGTCCTCCAACCACAACCTCCGTCACCACGTCGCGCCCATTAATTTCGACGATATCAAGCTCGATATGACCGTCGTCAATTAAAATACGCCCGTTCATATCGACGTCTTCCGCGAGGGTGTCGTAGTTGACGTGAACGCGCGACGCCGTGCTCTGGGCAAGCTTCTCGGGCGTCAGAATGACCCGGTCTCCCCGATTCAGAATCACGTTGTCGTTCTGGACGACGCCGATGCGGATCTTCGGGCCTTGCAAATCCTGGAGGATTGCTACTTCCTGACCCTCTGCATCCCCAGCCTCCCTCACGAGATTGATCATGCGGAGGTGATCGTCCTGCGTGCCGTGGGAAAAGTTGAGCCTCGCAACGTCCATCCCTGCTCGAATGAGTTGGCGAATGGTGTCAAGGTCTGAACTTGCCGGTCCAAGGGTACAAACGATCTTCGTACGGCGGGGCATGCGTGTCTTGCTAAGTTGTTTTCGGGGAGTCGGTACTACTAAATGCTGCAACCGGCGAAAGTGTGGCTGCCGGGCTGCTATAATCAACGTCGAATATAGGCGAAGTGATGCTATCTAAAGTAGCTGATATGATCACCGCCTGATCATTAATCAGTAGCAGCGAGCTGATTTCTTACGCGCCGCCGGTCTTCGTTACGTCGCAGCGCGGTCGTGATCATCATCACTTCCGCGATGTTGTCGAGGGTGAGGACGCCGACAAGCCGGCCGCTTCGCACCACAGGGGCTGACGTCCGGCCCTCCTCCTGCATTCGCATGAACGCCTGGTCGAGCATGACGGAGTCCTCGATCGGCGTGCTCTCAATGCCGTCGACATCACGTACGCGCGTGGTTTGGCCGTGATCTTCCAGCGCCTTCATCAGACGTTTCCGCGTCAACATCCCGACGACCTCATCGTCTCGAACGATCGGGAAACTCTGGTCGGAGCTGCGTAGCAGTCGTTCGACGGCAACGTCAAGCGTGTCGTCGGGGTCGAGCATTTCAAATCGAGTGAGCATCGCACGGCGCACGGAGATGCCTTTCGTCGCGGAACGCAGGCTGGCGAAGCGCGCTTCCTGCTGTGCGCCGAAATACACGAACAGCGCGATGAACAGCAAGATGGGGTTGAAGGAGACGACCCCCATAACCGCGAACAACAGCGCCATCCCCTGGCCTACGCCGGCCGCGAGTTCGGTTGCGCGTGTGTAGTCCATCTTCGATGCGAGCAACGCGCGCAGCACCCGCCCGCCGTCCATCGGGAATGCGGGTAGCATATTGAACGCCACAAGCACCACGTTCATCCAGAAAAGCGTCGCCCAAAAGCCCGCGCGAAGATCGAACAGGTTGGCAGGCCGTATGCTCATACCGGACGCCACGATGACCACGAGCAGCACAAACGCGATAAACACGTTCACCGCAGGTCCTGCGACGGCGATCCAGAACTCCTTGGCCGGCTCTTCGGGGATCCGCTGCAGCCGCGCCACACCGCCGATCGGATAGAGCGTGATGTCGCGTGTGGGGACGTCGAAGCGTCTGGCGGCAAGGGCATGGCCGAGTTCGTGCAGCACCACGCAGATAAAGAGCGCCATCACCATCGCGATGCCGAGCACGGCTAGCGCCGGCTCCAGGCGCTGCATCCCAAAAAACACGACGAGACCGATGATCAGCAGACCGAACGTCCAGTGCAGCTGGATGTCGATCCCGGCGACCGTAATGAGTCTGATGGATCCTTTCATGCTCGTCTTGAGGCGCGGGGGATGTTCAAGCTGTCGGTGATGCGAGTTACGAAGTACGCGCCCGCATGGCCGTTTTGATGGTAGTGGCCGCGTTAATGATACACGCGAACAGCGTCGATGATGCCATCAGCGAGCATCCTCGTCCGGCCATGTGCGGTAGAAGCACGTGCGCTCGCCCGTGTGGCAGGCGGCGCCGTGCTGGTTAACCCGGAATAGGAGCGTGTCGCCGTCGCAATCGACGCGCGCGTCGATCACATCCTGATAGTGCCCGCTCGTATAGCCTTTTATCCACACCTCGCCGCGCGACCGGCTCCAGTACGTCATGCGGCGCGTGTCGAGCGTCTGCCTGAGTGTAGCCTCGTTCATGTACGCCAGCATCAAGACCTCGAGTGAGTCGGCATCCTGCGCGATCACAGGAACGAGGCCGTCGCTATCGTAGCGGACGATCGACAGGATTTCTTCGAGGGCGTCTTCGGACAAGGGAGTTTCCATGGAGGTAGATGTGCGTGCAAACAGTCGGTTGGGCGAAGCGTAGCATTGGGAGAAAATGTATTCTGCCGCCGTGCTTCGATTCATTTACGAGCTTCCTCGAAAAGTACTGATCCTGCTGGTACGCGGGTACCAGTTGATGATCTCGCCGCACATCGGTGGGGCGTGCCGCTATCAGCCTACGTGCTCGGCTTACAGTATCGAGGCGTTTCAAAAGTACGGCGCCATACGCGGACTGGTCCTGACGGTGCATCGCATCGGTCGATGCCATCCATGGGGCGGGCACGGTTACGATCCGCCACGCTGGTTCGGGGAGCCATTGCCCGATGCACCAGCCGACGTCGACGATGCACCGGCTGAGCGAGAGTCATCCTCCTGATTTGTAGATTCCGTGCGAACGCGGCACCGGGCGTCTCTCCCGCTGTAGAACGCGCACCTCCGAAGCACAATCAGCAGGCATGACCTCCGACAAGAAGCTTTCCCTGTTCAACACCCTCACGCGCAAGCTCGAACCCGTTGAGCCCATCGAGCCGGGGCACCTGCGGTTTTATTCCTGCGGCCCCACGGTTTACACGACGGCGCATATCGGCAACTTCCGGAGTTTCCTCACGGCCGATCTCATCCTCCGCACCGCACGTGCCATCGGGATGAAGACGACTTACGTGAGCAACATCACGGATGTAGGACATCTGACGGAGGACGATTACGCCGATGCGGGCGGCGAGGATAAGATGGCGCGGGCGCTGAAGTCGGCGGAGGGCGAGCAGTTTCCCAGCATCTACGACCTCGCCCGGCATTACACCGACGTCTTGCTCGAAGACTGGTCGGCGCTGAACATGGTCGAGCCCACGGTGAGGCCGCGCGCCACGGAGCACATCACTGAGCAGATTGACGCTATCGAGCGCCTGATAGAGAAAGGTCACGCGTACGAAACCGAGCGGGGCGTGTATTTCTCCGTCGGCAGCTTTCCGGAATACGGGCGGCTTTCGGGCAATGACTCGGCCGAGCAGCTAGAACAGGCCGTGCGCGATGTGGTGGTTGACTCCGACAAACGCGACCCGCGCGACTTCGCCCTGTGGAAGAAGGACGAGAAGCACCTGATGCAGTGGTACAGCCCGTTTGGGCGCGGCTTCCCCGGGTGGCACATCGAGTGCTCGGTGATGAGCATGCGGTACCTCGGCGAGACGTTCGACATTCACGCCGGCGGTGAAGACCTCATCTTCCCTCATCACGAATGTGAGATCGCGCAGGCCGAGAGCCTGACCGGCAAACCGTTCTCGAATTACTGGGTCCACACGCGCTTCCTGCAGATCGAAGGCGAGAAGATGTCGAAGAGCACGGGCAACTTCTACACGCTGCGGGACCTGGTGGCACCGGAGCCCGAAGGGCGCGGCATCCACCCGCTGGCGATTCGGCTGGCGCTGATGTCGGGCCAGTACCGCAGGCCGCTCAACTTCACGCGGAAGGCGGTGCGCGACAGCGTCCGGATGCGCGAGCGATTCCTCGAGGCCCGGCGCCGCGTGGACGCCGCGGTCGAAGCAGACGCGCCCGGCGATGACCGCCTCGGCGAACGCCTCGACGCCATCTACGAGCGCACGCTCGATGCCATGCTCGACGACCTCAACACGTCGGCCGCGATCGCAGCAGCGCTGGATGGTGTGAAGCTCATCTCCGGCATGGGCGACGGATTGAACGCGGCCTCTGCCCGGAGCGCCCAGAGCTGGTTCGAACAGATCAACAACTTGCTCGGCTTCATCGACTATGATGAGCGTGATGCCGGCATCGCCGCTAAGGTCGACGACGAGCTCGCGCCGAAAGTCGAAGCGCTGCTCGAAGAGCGCACCGTGGCCCGGCAGAGCCGAGACTTCGCCCGCGCCGACGCCATCCGTGAGGAACTCGACGCGATGGGGATCGAAGTCATGGACGGACCTGAAGGATCTACCTGGAAGCGACGCGTCGGTGTTTAATACCCTCGCTGTTTAACATTCCCTCGCTCGAGACGTCGATTCTTCGTCAGGTCGGTAATAACAAGCGAGATTATAGCCATTTGGGACACGCATGAACCCCAACAGTAACCTCCGGCTCGAGATCATCCAGCGGCCGCGGCGTTTGCGGCAGACGGCCAACCTGCGGCGGCTCGTTCGTGAGACGCGTCTCTCGGTGGACCATCTGATCGCGCCGCTGTTTGTGTGCGAAGGAGAAGACATTTCGGAAGCCATCGAATCGATGCCTGGTCAGAGCCGGCTCTCCGTAGACCGGCTCGTCGATGAGGCGCAGCGCCTGCACGAGCTTGGGATTCCCGGCATCGCGCTCTTCCCACGCGTGCCCGACGACCAGAAGGATTCGACGGCGACGGAGGCCATGAACACCGACGGGCTCATCCCGCGCGCCATCCGCGCCGTGAAAGAGGCCACGCCCGAACTGCTGGTCATCACCGACGTCGCGCTCGATCCGTACTCGTCCGACGGCCACGATGGCATCGTGCGGGGCGGGCGGATCGTGAACGACGAAACGCTCGACATCCTGGCGCGCATGGCGGTTGTGCAGGCAGCGGCGGGGGCCGACATCATTGCGCCATCCGACATGATGGACGGTCGTGTGGCGGCGATCCGTGAAGCGCTCGACGTTGCCGGATTCACGGATGTCTCGATCCTCGCGTACACCGCGAAGTACGCCTCGGCTTTCTATGGGCCATTCCGCGATGCGCTGGATTCGGCGCCGCGCGAGGTGGCGGATATTCCGCGGGATAAGAAGACGTATCAGATGGACCCCGCGAATTCGCGTGAGGCCGTTCGCGAATTGATGCTCGACATCGAGGAAGGTGCCGACATGGTGATGGTAAAGCCTGCCCTTCCCTACCTCGACATCATCCACCGCGTGAAAGAAGTGGCGGACGTCCCCGTGGCGGCCTATCACGTCTCGGGCGAGTATGCTATGATCATGGCCGCCGCCCGGAACGGATGGCTCGACGAAAAAGACGCCGCGCTCGAAGCCTTGCTCGGCATCCGCCGCGCCGGGGCCGACATCATCCTTACTTATTTTGCGGCGAAGGCAGCATCCTGGCTTCAGGAGCAAGACTAAGCATCAATCCCCCTTCTCCATGACCACGATCAACCATCTCGACTACAGCCATTTCGACGGCGGCCTGGTTCGCATGATGAACCGCTTCAAGGAAGAAGGCACGCTCACCGGCGATTTCGATGCCGACGAGCAGATTCGCGCCAGCGGTAACGTGGCCTTGCTCGGATTGCTCTACGATCAGCGCGTCCGTGCCGAGAGCGCCTTTACCGGACCGCTTCGCCTGCAGGAACGCCTCGGCCATCTCGACATGCAGAAAATCGCCGATGCCGATCCGGAGGAATTCCGGGAGCTGTTCGGGCAGTCGCCGGCTGTGCATCGCTTCACGAATAAGATGGCCGAGACCACGCAGAAGGTCGCGCGCATTATCGCCGAGGAGTACGGCGGCGACGCGACAAACATGTGGAACGACGGTGTCGACTACGCGACGATCAAAAAGCGGCTCAGAAAGCTTCCTGGGTTTGGCGAACTGAAGGTGATGAAGATGAAGTTCGTCCT
>CAZRTY010000081.1:0-2535 GCA_964603055.1 uncultured Rhodothermales bacterium
ATTCTCACACGGCCATGTGGCTGCGCGATGCCGCAATGCGCGACGACCTGCCGACGACGCGGCAGCTGACGCGTGACCAGCGGTACTTCCCCTATCGATTTGGACAGGCGTACATGGCCTACATCGGCGGACGTTTTGGAGACGTCGCCGTGACCAACCTCTTTAAACTGAGCGGACGCGTCGGCGTCGACTCAGCGTTCGTGTACGCACTCGGCATCAGCGCGGACTCCCTGTCGAACGACTGGATTCGGTCCGTAAAGGATTCCTACCTGCCGCTCATGGAAGGCCGCGATCATCCGGAGGAAATCGGCCGCCGCGTGCTGGCGTCGGACCGTGGTGGCGGCGACATCAACATCGCCCCCGCCCTTTCGCCTGACGGCCGCCTCGTGGCGTTTCTGTCCGAGCGCGACCTCTTCAACATCAATCTCTTCGTAGCCGATGCCGAAACGGGTGAGATCGTCAGCCGCCTGAGGTCGATCGGTGCCGATCCCCACTTCGATGCGCTTCGCTTTATCAACTCGGCGGGATCGTGGTCGCCGGATGGTCGGCGCTTTGCCCTCATCACGTTTGTGGAAGGGGGGAATGAGATTTCGATCTGGAACGTGAACTCGCAGTCGATCGAGCGGCGCATCAACGTGCAGGATGTCGGCGCGCTGGCGAATGCGGCGTGGTCGCCGGACGGCCAGTCGCTCGTCGTGACTGGAATTGACGGCGGTATAAGCGATCTCTACCTGATCCATCTGGCATCGGGCCAGGTGCGCCAGCTCATGCGGGACAAGTATGCGGATATGCAGCCGGCGTGGTCGCCCGACGGCCGCCGGATCGCCTTCATTACCGACCGCGGCCCCGGCGGAAGCAATTTCGAGACGCTCGAATACGCGCCCACCCGAATCGGCATCTACAATCTCGATACCGACGAGATCGACGTGCTAGTTCCTTTCGACGGCGCTGACCACGTCAATCCCCAGTTCTCATCAGACGGACGCAGCATCTTCTTCGTCTCGAATCAGGACGGCTTCCGCGATGTGTATCGGCACGACCTTGACGAGGGTCGGAATTATCGCGTGACGAACGTCCAGACTGGCGTCAGCGGCATCACGGCGATGTCGCCCACGATGAGTGTGGCCGCGCAGAGCGGCCGGATGATGTTCTCGGTCTTCTACGACAACCGTTATTCCGTAATCTCGCTCGAAGCGGACGAAACCGTTGGCGTTCCGGTGGACGAGGAAGCGCCGGCGGTTGCAGACCTCCCGCACAACGCCGCGGGCATTCTGCCGCCTATCCAGGCGCTGGGCGAGGGCCTGGTCGCGGATTACCTCGGCGACCCGACAACCGGCCTCCCCGCGCAAGTGGGCCTCGGAAGCGTCCGCCCGTATAGTCCACGACTGCGGCTCGACTACGTGGCACCACCGACCGTCGGTGTTTCCGTTGGTGGGACGTTCGGCACGCAGCTGGGCGGTGGCGTCGGCTTCTATTTCAGCGACATGCTTGGCAACCGCGCGCTCGGGATCGTGGCTCAGGCGCAAGGAACCTTGAAGGACATTGGAGCACAGGTTTCGTACGTCAACCGCGAGCGGCGGCTCAATCGAGGCATCGCAGCCGGCCACATTCCCCTCCTGTCGAGCTACGCCTATCAAGCGTACACGCCGGAAGGATTCCCTGTTGTCGTCCGTGAAAACCGCCGCGTGTTTGTCGACGAAGTCAGCCTCCTCGCATCGTATCCACTCACGACGACGCGTCGTTTTGATCTAACCGGCGGCGTTGTTCGCTACGGATTCGACTACGAACGCGAGCTGTATGTGGGAGGGTTCGGCGGTTGGCAGCGACAGGTCGAGCAGATTCCCTCTCCGGATGCCATTTACTTCTTCCAGACATCGCTCGCCTACGTAGGCGATTATTCCTTCTTCGGCTTCACGTCTCCCGTCAGCGGTGGTCGCTTTCGTCTCGAGGCGTCGCCCATGATCGGTAGCGCAAGCTACGTGGCCGTACGGGCTGACTACCGCCGCTACCACTTCGTCAACCCCGTCACATTCGCATGGCGGGCGCTCCACATCGGCAACTACGGCGCTGAGGAAAATGACATTTTCGCTTCGCAGTACCTCGGATACTGGTATTACCCCGCCTTTGTGCGCGGGTACAGCTTCACGAGCTTCGAGCCGGGCGAATGTAGCGGTCTGGATGGATGCCCGGAGATGGATCGCCTCTATGGTACCCGTGCCGCGCTGGTGAGCGCTGAGGTGAGGCTGCCGCTGTTCGGCACCGAGCAATTCGGTCTGATCAACTTCCCGTACCTGCCCACCGAGCTCACGCTCTTCGCAGACGCCGGTCTCGCGTGGACGGCCGAAGAGTCGCCTGTCGTCCGGTTCGATCGAGACACCTCGGATCGCGTGCCGGTGACGAGTCTCGGTGCCAGCGCACGCGTGAACCTGCTCGGAGCGCTCGTCTTCGAGTTGTACTACGCGTATCCGTTCCAGCGGCCTGACAAAGGCGCACATTTCGGCCTCCTGTTGACGCCGGGATGGTAGCGCACGCCTA
>CAZRTY010000081.1:2635-8302 GCA_964603055.1 uncultured Rhodothermales bacterium
CGCACATTTCGGCCTCCTGTTGACGCCGGGATGGTAGCGCACGCCTATCGATCCAGGTGGAATCGATCCAGGTATAATCGATCCACGCCAAATCGAGCCCAAGTCAAATCGGTCCAACGCCAAATCGATCCACCCTCATTTAGCCGTTCGTATCACTGCGGCCGATGCAGCTCGTCGGACTTTTGATGAGAGGGCACTTTTCCTGACGATTGCTCCGTAAGTTTGAGCGTCTGAGTTTTTGTCCACCGAATCAGGCTTGGGAAGGTGTCGAACGACGAGCGTCATAATTCCTACGAGAAATACCGGAAATGGCTCTTCCGGATGGATCCCGAGCGTGCGCACGGCCTCGGGCTCGCAGCCGGCCGCCTCGGCCAGCGCGTTGCGGCGGCAGGCGTGCGCAACGCCTTTGCGTTCGACGACCCGGTGCTCGAGCAGTGGGTTTGGCGCACACGCATCACGAGCCCGGTCGGGTTTGCAGCGGGCTTCGACAAGAATGCGATGGTCATCGAATTGGCCGAACTGCTCGGCTGCGGCTACACCGAAGTCGGCTCCGTGACGGCACGCCGCTCGCGGGGCAATCCACGGCCGAGAGCATTCCGCCTTCCTGCCGATGAGGCGGTCATCAATCGGATGGGCCTGAACAACCACGGCGCCCGGCGGATAGCCGCTCGAATCAAGCGCCGCGGCGACGGAATCCCGCTCGGCGTCAACATCGCCAAGACCCACGATCCACGGATCATGGGCGACGAGGCCATAGCCGATTTCGTGGCCTCGTTCAAACGCCTCGCTCCGCTTGCCGACTACATCACGCTGAACGTTTCGTGCCCCAACACGCGCGAAGGCAAGACCTTTGAAGAGCCGGAAAGCTTCGAGAAGCTGATCAGTGCCATTTCCTCCGAGCGGGCCGAGCTCAAGAAGGATGTCCCAGTTCTCGTTAAGCTGTCGCCGCCGGTCACCGAGCGTGTGGTCTACGACAGCGACACCGAGGCCATCGTCGAAATCAGCCGCCACTTCGGCATCGACGGATTCGTCGCCTGTAACACGGCCTCAGATCGAAGCGGCCTGACCACGCCTGAAGATGAGCTGAAGGCGATCGGCGCCGGTGGCCTCAGCGGTCCGCCCGTCGAAGAGCGCACCAATCAACTGATCCGTTATCTGTACGAACGGACAGAGGGAAGCATGGTGATCATCGGCGTAGGAGGCATTCGTGACGGGGAATCCGCATACCGTAAGATTCGTGCCGGTGCGAGCTTACTTCAGATCTACACGGCTCTCATTTACGAAGGGCCCGGCGTCATCCAGCGGATTAAGCAGGAGCTCGCTGCCCGTCTGAAAGCCGACGGATTCAATCGCATCGTCGACGCCGTCGGAGCCGACGTAAAGAGCGGGGAGCAGCGCTTCGGCAACCTGGCCACATCCAGGCCCTCCTGATCGTCGTATATCGCGTTCTCGTTGCCATTCACGGGGTGCTGCGGACAGTTGCTGCATTGCCATTGCGGAGCAGTCGGTCTACATTCGAATCGCATGGTTCGCGGCCGCTGAGCCGTCAATCACGCCCGACAATGCCCACAATTCTTTCGTGCCATGTCTACGATCGTCGAATTCGAGACTATCCCCGAATTGTTCAATCGCGTCGTTGATCACTTCGACGGCGAAGGTCGGCCGGCACTTCGGTATAAAGACAGGTCGACGAAGGAATGGGTGGCGATCTCCTGGGAGGAGTATCGAGAGCAGGTGCGCGCGCTGGCCGCCCATCTCTACGAGCAGGGCGTGCGTGCGGGAGATCGCGTAGCCATCCTCTCCGAGAACCGCCCGGAATGGGCATTTACCGATCTGGCGACGCAGCTTCTGGGCGCCGTAAACGTGTCGCTCTACACGTCGCTCCCGGCATCGCAGGTCTCGTTCATCGTAAAAGACTCCGGGTCGAAGGTTCTCGTCACATCGACATCACTACAGCTGCGAAAGGCGGAGCAGATTTTCGACGATTGCCCGGAGCTCGAGGAAGTCATCACGATGAGCGAGCTCCGCTCCGAACACCCATCATATGTAAAGGAGTGGGATGACGTCCTGGAGTCGGGGCGTAAGCTGTGGTCCAAACATCAGGCTGCGATCGAAAAGGCGTCGGCTGCCGTCAAGCCCGACGACACCTGCGCGCTGATCTACACCAGCGGAACGACGGGCCGGCCCAAAGGCGTGATGCTGACGCACCACAACTTCGTGTCGAACACGCGCTCCGCGCTCGGCTTATTCGACTTCGGCCCGACGGATCACCACCTCTCTTTCCTGCCGCTCTGCCACTCGTTCGAGCGGACAGCCGGCTACACCGCCATGATGTCCGCCGGAGCGCTCGTCACCTTTGCCGAAGGCATCGATACGGTCGCCGCCAACCTCATCGAGGTCTCGCCCACGATCATGATCTCGGTGCCCAGGCTCTTCGAGCGGATCTACAGCACCATCGTTCGTTCGGTCGAGGACGGGTCGCCGGCTAAGCAGAAGATCTTCAACTGGGCGGTCTCCACGGGGCGCAAGGCCGCGGAGGCGCGCAAGAACGGCGGCATGAATCCGTTCCTGAAAGGTCAGAACGCGCTCGCCCATCGGCTCGTCTTCTCGAAGCTTCACGAACGGCTCGGAGGCAACCTGCGCTTTGCCGTATCGGGCGGTGCCGCCCTTCCGCGCGAGATCGGCGAGTTCTTCGAAGCAGCCGGCATCACGATCGTCGAGGGCTACGGGCTCACTGAAACCGCACCCGTCGTGGCCGCCAATCCGCTCGAGCGGCCGCGGTACGGCACCGTGGGCCACGTTCTTCCGGGCGTGACAGTGGCCATCCAGAGCCTCTCTGACAATTCGATCGTTGCGCAACTGTCGGGCGATGACTACCCGTCCGATCTCACCTCTGCCGATGGTGAGATCCTGGTCAAAGGCCCCAACGTGATGAAGGGCTACTGGCAGGACGAGGAGGCCACCCGCGAATCCATCGACGACGACGGCTGGTATCACACGGGCGATGTCGGCCGGTTCGACGGCGGATACCTCATGATTACCGACCGTATCAAGCACATGATCGTGTCGCGCGGCGGTAAGAACATCTACCCGGGCCCGATCGAAGATAGCCTCAAGTCATTCCGCCACATCGACCAGATCGTGATTCTGGGTGAGGGAAGGGAATACCTGACGGCGCTCGTCGTGCCGAGCTTCGACTCGCTGAAGGCGTGGGCCAAAGAGCAAGGCATCTCGTTCTCGGATGAAGAAGACCTCATCTCCAAAGAAGAAGTCCAGAGCCTGTTCGAGAAGGAATTCCGGACCTACTCGCGCAATGCCGCCGCCCACGAGAAAGTACGCGGCTTCCGTCTGATCAAGGAGGAGTTCACCATCGACAACGAAATGCTCACGCCTACCATGAAGCCGCGCCGCCGCGTTATCGAAACGCATTACGCCGAGCTCATCGACGAGATGTACAACGAACGGCAGCGGTGATTTCATTTGCCCGGCCCACCGCCCTGAAACGACAAAGCCACGCAGCGTCTAGACGCTACGTGGCTTCTTCGTATGGAGGTAAGTGGAGCTAAGGAGATTCGAACTCCTGACCTCTGCAGTGCGATTGCAGCGCTCTACCAACTGAGCTATAGCCCCCAATCGGCAACGCCGAACCGTGTGGACCGGCGTCATGTTCCAATAAAGATACGAGTAGCTGCAATAGATGGCTACCAATCGCGCGCAAAGGTTTCGTTCATTCACTTTTCACCACCTTCGCGGGGGCGCCGACGGTCGGCGGAAGAGTCGCTGCTGAACAATTGCTGGACGGCTCGGTATCTTCCCCAGCCTTATCCACGACCAAATCTATCGGTTTCCGAATGAGCACGAACGCCCACCCCGATCCCTTCAACGCCAGGGATACGTTTGATACTGGATCCGGCAACGCCTACCTCTACCGGCTCTCAAGCCTGACAAAGGCCGGGTACGACATCGACCGGCTCCCCTTCTCGATCCGCATTCTACTCGAAGGGCTGCTGCGTAACTGCGACGGCATGGCCATCACCGAGGACGACATCAAGCGCCTCGCTTCGTACGACCCCAAGGCGCCGGCCAACGCCGAAATTCCCTTCATGCCGGCCCGGGTGCTGTTACAGGATTTCACGGGCGTTCCCGCCGTCGTCGACCTCGCAGCCATGCGTAACGCCATGGCACGGCTCGGCGGCGACCCCGAGCAGATCAACCCGCGCGTGCCGGCGCACCTGATCATCGACCACTCGGTACAGGTGGACCATTTCGGCACGCCCGAAGCACTTCAGCTCAATGCGGACATCGAGTTCGACCGCAACCGCGAGCGCTACGAATTTCTGCGCTGGGGCCAACAGGCGTTTGAAAACTTCGGCGTAGTGCCACCCGCAAGCGGCATCTGCCATCAGGTAAACCTCGAGTACGTGGCAAAGACCGTCTGGACCAGCAAGGCCGATGACGGACTCGACGTCGCATATCCCGACACGCTCGTCGGTACCGACAGCCACACCACCATGATCAACGGCCTGGGCGTGCTCGGCTGGGGCGTCGGTGGCATCGAAGCCGAGGCCGTAATGCTCGGCCAGCCCATCTACATGCTCATGCCCGAGGTGATCGGCTTCCGCCTGACGGGACGCCTGCCCGAGGGCGCCACGGCCACCGACCTCGTCCTCACCGTTACGCAGACACTTCGCTCGTACGGCGTGGTGGGCCGCTTCGTCGAGTTCTTCGGAAACGGCCTCGACCATATGTCGGTGCCCGACCGCGCGACGATCGCAAACATGTCGCCCGAGTACGGCGCCACGATGGGCTTCTTCCCCGTGGACAATGAAACGCTCGCCTTCCTGCGCCGCACCGGCCGCAGCGAAGAGCTCGTCCAGATGGTCGAGCGCTACTCGCGCGAGCAGGGTCTCTTCCGCACGCCCGACACGCCCGAGCCCACCTACCTAGACACTATCGAGCTCGACCTCGGCGATGTCGTACCGAGCGTCGCCGGACCCAAGCGTCCGCAGGACCGCATCACCGTGCCCGACCTCAAGCAGGCCTTCAGCCGCTCGTTCTCGGCACCGGCCGGTCCGCAGGGCTTCGGGCGTAAGCCGGAGGACCTGCAGGTTCGTGCTCGCTACACCGAGTCGGACGGCACCGAGGCCGAAATCACACATGGCGACGTCGCCATCGCGGCCATCACCTCGTGCACCAACACCAGCAACCCGTCGGTGATGATCGGGGCGGGCCTCCTCGCTCGGAAAGCAGTCGAGCGCGGGCTCACAATCAAGCCGTACGTCAAGACGAGTCTTGCCCCGGGTTCGCGTGTGGTCACGCAGTATCTCCACTCGGCCGGACTCCTCCCCTACCTCGATCAGCTTGGCTTCGGCGTGGTCGGCTACGGCTGTACCACCTGCATCGGTAACTCGGGCCCGCTGCCCGAGCCCGTCGCTGAGGCCATCACCGAGAATAACCTCGTCGTAGCCGGCGTGCTGTCCGGCAACCGCAACTTCGAAGGCCGCATCCACCCGCAGGTCCAGGCTAACTTCCTGGCCTCGCCGCCGCTGGTCGTGGCCTACGCACTCGCCGGCACCGTCGATATCGATCTCATGAACGATCCGATCGGTACGGACAACGCCGGCAACGAGGTCTACCTGCGCGACATCTGGCCCACGGCCGATGAAG
>CAZRTY010000082.1:0-1760 GCA_964603055.1 uncultured Rhodothermales bacterium
CGTCGACGAGTCCGCGCCGCTCGCGGAAGCCGCCGTAGACGGGATGCGTATTCTCGGTCTTCGCCGCCATCAGCGGTTCCATGTAAAGAACGGTGAGGGCGGTGCCGTCCGCAGGGCGGTAGCCGTCGAGCAGTCTGACGTCGAGCAGGCCGTCGAGAGACGCCAGGCCGCTTACGCGGAACTGATCGTGGCTTGCACCGGGTTCCGCGCCGCCGATTTCGATACGAAGCTCGGCGGTGGCGCCGGCATGATAGGTGCCATTGAACGAAAGCAGTCCGGGAGAGGCACCGGGCGAGATGATTCCTTCGTTCAGGAAGGTGCCGAAAACCTCGAGATGACCACCGTCACCGGAAATCGCCGCACCCGCGAGATTGTTCAACGTGCGGACTCGAAGCGTGCCGGAATGGATGGCCAGTTCTCCTTCCGCGCGGTTCTCGAATCTCGGATTGATATCGATGAGACCTTCACCGGCCACTCGCTCGAATCGACCTTCGTTACGGATTGAACCCGGGCTGAATGTCGGGCCGATTCGCCCCTCTCCGTGGTCGATAACCACCGATCCTCCATTGTCGAATACGCCTTCGGTGAAAATATTGAGTATTCCCTCGGTCCACGTCATCGCTCCTTCATTTCGGAACGTACCCGAGGTGATGTTCTTGCTTGCCGTACCCGCCATATGGACGGCGCCACGGTTCGTCAGCACACCGTCGGGGGTCGTAACGCTACCCCCCTGCCAGCGAAGGCCTGTTCCGGAGATGTCGATGGTGCCGCCTGCGGGTCCGGCCCGCATCGTGCCGGATGTCCACTGGACGAGGCCCTGCACGTTGCCGGCGAGTGTGCCCATGATGATGCGGGTGCCTGAGCCGAACGTCACGGTCGCACCGGAGGGCACCGCCAGACCGATGTCCGTGAAGAGATGCGTTCCACCGGTGAATTCGAGTGTGGCATCCGCACGGGCCTCGAGGGTCACGTCGGTATGTTCAGACTGTCCGGAGAACCGGAGTGTGCCTTCGGACACATCCAGCGAACCGCGGTTATCGAATTCGATGTTGATGATGGAGGTCGTCTGAGGCTCGACCTTCAGAAGTGTCCCGAAATTTTCGAATCGTTGAGGCGCACCTCCGGTCTGATAAATGCCGCTGTTGGAGGCCGCCTGGAACGTCTCCCGGTTCTCGATCAGTGCGCCGGTGGCGAGGTAGATGTGGCCTTGCCGCCAGTCGATCGTACCCTGATTGCGAAGGGTGCCGCGAAGTGTCTTGTTCGAACCCGTCGTCAGGACGATGAGGCCTTCGTTAATGAGACCCGAACCGCCGTCGAGTGTGCCTGAATGCCATTGAAAACCGTTGCCGCCGAAGTCGAAGCTCGTCCCCGGCTCGATGGTCATCGTCGATGAATGCGCGATCGCACCGGCCGACGTACCCTCGAAATCGCCGGAAATCGTATGCGTCCCGCCGTCGAACAGTAGCGAGGCATCGGCTGCCGTGATGAGGCGGGCATCGTCATGGTAGCTCTCGTCGTTGAAGCGAAGTATGCCGGCCTGGACATCGACGAGTCCGTTGTTTTCGAACGTCAGTGTGAGGGGCGACGTACCGGCCGCCGTGCGCCGCACCGTCGCGTTGTTCACGAATCGTTGAGGCGCCGTACCCGTGCGATACATCCCGCTGGAATGCCCGCCGACGAGGAACTGACCGTCGTTCTCGAGGACGGCATTGGTGGCGAGGTAGATGTGGCCCTGATCCCAGCGGATGGTGCCTTCGTTG
>CAZRTY010000082.1:1860-8292 GCA_964603055.1 uncultured Rhodothermales bacterium
GGCATTGGTGGCGAGGTAGATGTGGCCCTGATCCCAGCGGATGGTGCCTTCGTTGGTGAGGCGTCCGCGCAGGGTCTTGTTCGAACCCGACGTGACGACGACGAGGCCTTCGTTGGTGAGCCCCGGCCCGCCGTCGAGGTTGCCGCTCGACCACTGGAGGCCCGTTCCGCCGAAGTTGAAGACGGCGCCGTTATCGCCGGCAACCACCGTCGAGGAAATGACGATACCGCCCTGCGGGTTACCCGACAGGGTGCCGCCGACCGTATGCGTGCCGCTGTCGAACAGGAGCGAGGCGCCGGCTGCGACGCTGTAGGCACCACCGCTATGGTAGCTCTCGTCGCGAATCTGAAGAATGCCGGCCTGGACATCGACGAGTCCGTTGTTTTCGAACGTCAGTGTGAGGGGCGACGTACCGGCCGCCGTGCGCCGCACCGTCGCGTTGTTCACGAATCGTTGAGGCGCCGTACCCGTGCGATACATCCCGCTGGAATGCCCGCCGACGAGGAACTGACCGTCGTTCTCGAGGACGGCATTGGTGGCGAGGTAGATGTGGCCCTGATCCCAGCGGATGGTGCCTTCGTTGATCAGGCGTCCGCTCAGGGTTTTGTTCGAACCCGACGCCAGGACGATGAGACCTTCGTTGGTGAGCCCCGGCCCGCTGTCGAGGTTGCCGGCGGTGATGTTTATCACCCCGTTCGTTCCTACGCTGCCGTTACCGGTCAGCGTCAGCGTGCCCGAAGTAACGCTCAGCGTTTGCTCGCCCGAGTTGCCGCCCAACCTTAGTGCGGCAATGGTAGGGCTGGCATTCAGCGCGACGGTATACGTACCCGAGACCTGGATGCAGACGACGTCGGTATCGGCGGGGACGGATCCGGTGTTCCACCGGTCGACGTCGTTCCAGTTACCGCCGGAGGCGCCGGTCCATTCGATGGTGCACTGGGCGGCCGCAGTTGCGGCGGTGAAACTCAGCGTGAAGACGCACGCGGCGGCGATGCGAAGTACGCGCGACGTGATCGATTCCTGGGCAGGCATACGAGACACGGCAAAATAGGGAGATGGCGATTCAGCCGGATCCCTAACACAGAGTGAGGCCTACCTCACGATCGGTACCGGATATATACACCTACGGGGTTTCACTGTTGGTCTCATCATCGGCGATGAAAAAAAGCGCAGAGGCCTGTTGCGGCCGCCACGATTGGCAATGGAGGTAGGCGCGCTGCGTCGGATCAGTTCATCTCCGTGCGTCCCGCGGTGATGGCAAGAGCGTTCAGGGCGTGGCGGGGCTGGATTTGTCCCGGCCGATGCGTGGAATGCGTGGCGAAGCAGGCGCCCGGTCCTTCCCCAAAACAATACGCCGTGTGGGATAGCGAGTGCTGGGGGCAAATCTGTAAAACGACAGGACGAAAAAGCGACAGAGCGCCAATCAGTCGTTGTAGCGGCCGTACTCGGTAAATCCGTCGATGCGAACGGCGCGGGCGGTGCCGGCGACGACGCGGAAGGTGGCCATGGTGCTTCCGAAGCCGGTCGAGCGCCAGTGAACGCGGAACGTGTCGTGATGCCAGTGCTCGAGATCGGCCACGTAGTCGGGCGAATACCGTAGGACGAGTTGATCCTCTTCCAGATGGATCGAGAGCGGTCCGTAGAGACTATCCGCGTAAACGCCCTGATAAGCTTCGAAGGGCAGGGAGGGCGATGTACCGGGCGTGCGGGCCGGGGGACGCGACGTGGACGGCGAGTAGTCGGCTAGAAAGATGCGGCTCCAATCGCGTTCGGGCCGGCCGAGCAGGGCGTCGAATACGCGATACATCAGCGCCGTCTGCAGCGCGCTTGTCGTGAGATTGCCGAGGATGACCACGCCGATGCCTTCGTCGGGCATCATAGCGACCTGCGACCGCATGAAATTGACGGTGCCGGTGTGTTGGACGACATCTCGGCCCGCATAGTCGTGGAGGCGCCACCCGAGTCCGTATGCGTAGTACGTGCGATCCGGGAATCGACTACGAACACTCTGGCTTAGACCGAGATTGACGTGACGGCGGTGCATCTCGCGGATGGTCGGCTCGGAGATGAGGCGGATGCCGTTGTAGGTACCGCGGTTGATATGGAGGCGTACCCACTGCGCCATATCGTACGCGCTGGAGAATATCGAGCCGGCACCACCGAGTGCGTCATAGTTGCGTATTGGCACCGGTGTGACGGCGCCGTCGACGCGCAAATGGGGTGATGCTATGTTCGCGCTCGAAACGGCTACATGGTAACGGGTAGTGGTTCGGTGCATGTTAAGCGGCATGAAGATCCGCTCCTCCAAAAAGTCATCCCAAGTAGTATGGGCAGCGGCGCCGACGACCTCGCCTGCGGCGGTGTAGATAAGATTGTTGTAGCGGTAGCCTGCGCGATGCTCCGTGTCTTGCGGGAGATGTCGCATCCGGCGCACGAGCTCCTTCCGGTCGAAAGGCGCTGCAATCCAAACATTGTTGTGGGTAGACACGCCGGTTCGGTGAGTCAGCATGTCGCGAATGGTAATCTGCTGAGTTGCGAAGGGGTCGGCAACTCGGAACCCTGACAGGTGGCGTACTGCCGCATCGTCCCAGCCAATAATTCCCTGATCCACCAGCATTCCAAGGGCGGCAGCGGTGAATGCCTTCGTGGTTGAGGCAATTGCGAAGAGCGTGTGCTCATCGACAGAATCAGGCTCTGCCAGTGTCCTGACGCCGAAGCCGCGGGCGTAGACCACGCTGTCTCCCTGAACGACGGCGATTGCAAGGCCAGGCTGCTCCCAAGCTTCCATGGCTTGCTCGATGTAGGCATCGAGTCCGTCGAGCGGATGAGGCTGAGCGCAGACAGGGGCCGTGCTGAGAAGACTCAGCACCAGTCCGGTGACAGTCGCGAGAGCGATGCGGATGAGTCGTAAATGCGCCACTTGGATTTCGTACGAGGGCTAAATGGATTAGCGGCTAGTGATATTCTTAAACAAAAAACTTATGCCGGAGTGCGTCGCGGCTAACCGTAACGTTTCATAAACGTCGTAATTATCGACCACCAAAAAAACGGGTCGGTCGTCGCGGATACGCACCAAGATAGTAAAGGAGAACACCGTGCGATGCCCTCATCAGCTCTACAAATCCAGGATAATGAGGAACGTACACTTTACTAAGCGGGCCCCAGAGAAAGGCGGCAGGCGGTCTGTTTTTCTGCCTGCTTTCGTGCTGTTGTTGGTTGCATTGATCTCGATTACAGACGCCCAGGCACAGGTCGGCACACCGCCCAATCGCCCCACCCCTCCCTCGACGACCCAGCTCAATCCGCGCGGTCTGGACATCGTGGAGCCTATGGAGGTGTATCTCATCACATCGACGGGAGGTCGGCGCGACACGACGTACGTGGGTATCGCGAAAATTCCTGACCCCCGCCGCGGCGAAGAAGGAGCTTTTGTGCGGCATGATGTGGATACAGGCGTCATGATCCGCATCAGTGAGGCGTTTATCATTGGTGATGATGGTCTGCGCCGCATCGTGATGTACGAGGAAGACGCGGCGGAAGCCTTGCTGATGTTTCGGCCGGGCCCGCACGACATTGTGGTCTCGCGTCAAGGTGCGCAACCGGTTCGGTCGGTAGCGGGGGAGGAGGTGGTGTACGATCTGCGCGAGCTTTATGCGCATGCCGACGTCAATCCATTGCGGCAGACACAGGGTACGCGCCAGGGGGGTACCTCTCCGCGCGTGGCACTGATGCAGATGAATAGCACATATACGCGCGGTGAGACCGTGGCGCTTGCGGTGCCGATGGTGGCAATTCCAGCCAGGCCGCAGATGCAGCAGATCGTGATCGAGCGCCGCGATACGACGATCATATCGACGCCGGTCGTCCATTATTCCGTTGTCACGCAGGAGGTGCGGCAGCCGCGCGCCGGCGTGGTTGCGACAATTGAGACCGGCTACGGGCCGCGTTTTGCCCGAACTCAGATGCCGGGCGGCCGTCGGCCTGCATTCACCACAAGCGGCTGGGCCGATTTCTACTATATCGACGGCTCACTCCGATTTGAGCGTGCAGCGCACCGTTGGATTATCCACTCGTACGGCCACTCGTCAGTTGTGGCCTCCGACGCCACGTCGATGCGGCATCATCAGGTTCATCTCACCGGTGAGTTTCGTTTCGAGTATGGGCGGCGCGGCTACGTGGTATTCCAGGCGGCCGGCGAGATGGCAGATAAGCCGTATCAGCAGTTCGACTGGGAAAGTGCCGACTATGCCGGAACGGTTCACGTTGGGTTCGGACGCCGGAACGTTAACGGGTACAATGCCGAGACGAGCCGATATGAGGCGCTCTTCGGGCTACGGATGGGTGAGAATCGCGAGGTGGAAGTGCTCGAGGCGGGACTGCGATCGCGTGGCCTCGGACCGGAACTCTGGCTGGCCGGACATCTCGCCGATATGCGGCTGGCGGGGCTCGACTTTCGAGTTGACGGCAGTGCCCGCGGGTATTACATCATTGGCCGCGGGGCGCAGGACGATGGCTTTAATGAACGTGGCCTCAGGTTCGGAGCGCAAGCCGTGGCCGGACGCGACTTTGGCTCGTTCTTCGTTTACGGTGGCGCACGCGGGTTAGCCGAATTCGACCATGCGAATTTCCAGAACGGCGAGACCTACTCGCTCCAGGCCGTTCATCTTGCTCCGGCTATTGGTATTGAAATGAGGTTTTAACAGCGGAGTTGGTAGCCGCGCGAAACGCCTCCGGTCTTCGGGCCGGGGGCGTTTGTTTTTTGTAGCGTCAAGCTAATCCGAGAGCGATTGGTGGCGACAGATTAAGCGCGCTCCGACGGCGGAGCGGTGGACCCCCTGATGACTAATTCGGCTTCAAGGTAAACCCGCTCTATACGGCTTTTGGACTTGTCTTCGATCTCCCCGATGAGCAGTTCTGCCGCGCGCCGGCCCATCTCGTACTTGGGGACGTTAATCGTGGTAAGCGGCTGAGGGAAGTAATCGAGGATGCTGAGATTGTCGAACCCGATGATGGATACGTCTTCAGGTACCCGGATTCCAAGCTCGGTGAGTGCTTTTAGCAGTCCGATGGCCACAAGGTCGTTGTAGCAGGTAACGCCGGTGACGCGGTGCGATTTCTCGCTCGAAAAATACTCTTTCCCGACCCGGTACCCGCTTTCGACCGAGTCTCCCGTAGGGATGATGCCCTCTGGATGGAAGATCAGCCGAGACTCGCTGAATGCCTTCCGAACGCCTGCGATTCGCTCCTCCGTATGCTCCGAGTAATTGGGCCCGCCGAAATGGATGATCTCAGTGTGGCCGAGGTCGATCAAGTGCTTAACGGCGAGCGCTTCGGACCGCACGTTATCGGTGTCGACAAGGCTTGCCCGCACGCCTCTAATGTTCTCCAGGAGGATGAATGGGACGTGCTGACGCTTGAGCTCGAAGATGTGCATCAAGTCGGTCTCATCATTCAAAATGGGCGTTACGATGAGTCCGTCGAAATGACGAGCGGAGAACTGCTGCACGATGTCTTGTTCGAGCGAATACTCGCCCTCGGAGCTGCTCACGAACACCAGATAACCCGCTTCATGAGCCACCTCCTGGATGCCGGCCAGCGCCTCTGCGTAATACGGATTACCGGCTTCCTTGATGAGGTAACCAATACAGCGCGTCCCAATTGACCGTGTTGCCGTGCCCGCCGCCGGCTGCGGCCGATAATTCAGCTCAGCGATCGCCTGGAGTACTCGTCGCCGCGTGGTCTCGCGTACGATGTCCTTGTTGTTGATGACGGCAGAGACCGTGGATTTTGACACACCGGCGAGCCGGGCGACATCTGCCATGGAGGACGGCTTCATAATCGAACCTTGGAAACGGGATACGGGAAGCGAGCAATCAGATTGGGATGAGAAGGTCGTACCCGCTTCCCGCCGTTCTGCATCTTATTAATGGATGCCTGGCTACCAGCGGATCTAAATGGATCCCATAACGGATTATAATCGAACGGTTCGATTCGTTCAAATGATGGCCAGCACGTGGAGCGCGGACGGTTGGCCGGCGCTCTCGTTGGCTATGAGCCGTCGCGTGTCGCGCAGCTGGCGACCGACCTGACACAGGCCGCCGGTTACCGGCATTCGAAACTTTGTGAATCCTCGATACTGCCCGAGCCGGTGTATTGGGCGACGAGTGGATATGGGCAGAGCGGCCGGGCTCGATTCGGCCACGGTGTCATTTCTCCTGCCGATGCCTCGATGCGATCAGGAGCGTCTCCTTCCTCCACCCATTCCATAATCGCCGCGAGCGCGTCATATCGGTCGGTGGCCGGACCTCCGGCGCAGTGAGCCATCCCCGGGACAGCGAACATTCGTACAAATGAAGCCGCTTGGCCGTCTGCGGCGGCATCAACGTCTTCCCACCACCGCCGCGTGTCATGGATCGAAAATACCGGATCACT
>CAZRTY010000083.1:0-3434 GCA_964603055.1 uncultured Rhodothermales bacterium
ACGAACCAGAGGATCGACGGCGCTGCGATCAGGCCGAGCACGATTGCCGACCATGTGAGAGGGCCACCCGGCAGAATCGTCCAGCCGGCGACCAACAGAACGACGAGCGAAATCTCGACGAGGCTTCGCCGGAGGTTGTCGAGAATCTTCCATCTCGAAAGGAGGGACAGACGATTCGGCTCGCGGCCTTCCGGTCCGGGAACGGATGACCTCAGCCAGCCGAGAATCTGCCAGTCGCCCCGTATCCAGCGCTGCTTCCGACGCGTGTAGGTCAGGTACCGCGCCGGATAGTCGTCGTACACGATGACGTCCGTTACGAGTCCGGCCCTGGCATAACTGCCTTCAATCAGGTCGTGCGAAAGCAGCGTGTTCTCCGGAAAGCGACCCTTCGTGGCCTGCTCGAATACGTCGACGTCATAGATCCCTTTTCCGGTGAAGCTGCCTTCGCCGAACAGATCCTGATAAACGTCCGACGTGGCGGTCGAGTAGGGGTCGACACCGGGATCTCGCGCATGGATCGCGGCGAATTGTGACCGATGGGCACTTGGAAGTGAGACGCCAACACGAGGTTGAAGAATCCCGAATCCGCGCACAACCCGCCCGGAATCCGCATCATACACCGCTTGATTCAGCGGGTGGGCCAGCGTGCCGACCAGCATTGGTACGGCAACGGGCGGAAGCACCGTGTCGGCATCGAGCGTAATGACGTAGCGGACGCTCTGGAGAACCGTGGGGTCGCCCACAATCGTCGAAAAGGCACCTGTCTCCCCGCGAAGGAATCGATTGAACTGCGCGAGTTTGCCTCGCTTGCGTTCCCATCCCATCCAGACGCCTTCCTGGGCGTTCCACTGACGCGACCTGTGAAAGAGAAAGAAGACATCCTTCGCTCCGGCTGAATACCGATTGTTCAGCTCCCGCACACCTTCAATGGCGGCTGTCAGGATTGCGTCGTCGGCATCCTCGGTCTCGGCGGTGGCATCCACAAAATCGCTGAGGAGGGCGTAGTGGAGATTGGGGTCTCGATTCGCCAGGTACTGTACCTCCAGATTGTCGAGGGCGCCGACGACAGAGTCGACGCTGTCGAGAAGCGTCGGGACAACGACGGCGGTCCGAAAGGCGTCCGGGATTCCACCGGTCGCCTCGAAGTCGAGCCGAGGCAGTTTCGCGGGTGTCACCAGCAGTGCGACAAGTTGATTGACCACACTGACGGCGACTTCGGTCGTGGGTATCAGAGCCAGGGCACAGGCGAACAGGGCCCATGCCAGGGACGGCGGCTGGATCAGCCACAGGATTGCCGCGAGCACGGCAACCGTTACCAGGACGATCCCTCCGAAGAAGACGGTTTCCGGATGCTGTAATGCTCTGGCGGCAAGCGGTTGCCGGTATCCGGTAGCGACATACAGGTCTGGCCGGCCGTCGTCGATCAGATAGAATCCGACATGAGAACGCCGAGCGCCTGCTTCGTGCTCTTCATCGCCTCCGCAGAGTTCGATGGCAAGGCGCGCGACGTGGACCTCACTCTTTCCCGTCTTTCTGGCGATCTGCTCGACGGCATGCCGGTACTGGTCCCGCGTGCCGAAGGTCATGCCGGGATAGATGCCTGACGGATCGGACCGGAGCACCGCTTCCATCGCGCTCTGCGATTCCACGAACGTCTTCCAGTCCATCCTCGCAAGGCCTCGAAGGCTCAGGATGTTGTTCGCAGTGATGACCTGCGTCAGCGCGAGATGTTGACGGGCCCGGGCGTCCGCTTCGTCTGTGCTGAGGCCATTGTCCCGCGCCCACTGCTCCATGGCCCTTCGCAGCGGCGACTCGTCCTGCTCACGGTTTAGCTGGTGCAGGAGGCGCGAGCTGAAGGCAGACGTCAGGGCAAAGGAATCGCCTGACAGCCTTCCGAGCTCCGCCATCAGCTGGCCTTTATTCTCTGCGGCCCGGATTCGGTTGATCCTCCGGTCAGCCTCCGTGATGTCGTCGAGTCGCCGGACCGTCCGCAGGGCCATGCGCCTGACGTTCTCGATCAGGCCGAGTCGTAGCACGGCGGGAATCGCCCAGAGCTCGCCAAGCTTCAACGTAGCAGTGGACTGGAAGGCCTCGACGAACAGGCCGATGTTGTCGAGGTCGATCCGTCCCTCGGTATGCGAAATCAGGGTCGTCGCGAGCTCGTAAATCCGCGGGTACCCGGCGAGTTGGCCTTCTGCGAGTTCCGGAAGCTCGCGGTAGTATCCTTTGGGAAGCGTCTGCCGAATCTCCCGGATGTGCTCCTGGACCACGTAATAGTTGTCGAGCAGCCACTCGCCTGCCGACCCGAGATCGCCCTGTGCATCGGTCCTCTCCGACAGTCGGTCATAGATGTCCTCGAGAATCGACTCCGTCTGGTCGAGTCGAGCGAGTAGAGGGGCCTTGCGGGTACGCCGTGCCCCGGTGGCCAGCACCTGTTCTGATG
This sequence comes from uncultured Rhodothermales bacterium, assembly GCA_964603055.1. Taxonomy (GTDB): domain Bacteria; phylum Bacteroidota; class Rhodothermia; order Rhodothermales; family CAZKDQ01; genus CAZRTY01. The sequence continues at coordinate 2,444 of CAZRTY010000083.1, forward strand.
CCAGGGTCCGGGCGCGCTCACCGAGTCGCTCCGCCCCGAGCAGTTCTCCACGAATCGGCCCGGCGAACCGATCCGGCCCTCCCGGCCCGATACGCCGTGAACGATGCTTCCACTTCTTCCAACGTGATCTGATATTCAATTCGATGATTCAGCTCGATAGGCGCACAGGTAAATTCCGTGCTCGATGATCCGCGCATTCAAGAAGATGCGGGGGGCGGTATTCAGTCGAAGGCGTTCGCCGAAACCAGGCCTTCGAGGATGTCATCGCCGAGTTCGGACAATCCCAGTTCGAGGGCCGCGATCAGGCCGGCGTAGTCTCCAACCAGCCAGTCCGGCCGGCGTTGATCGATGTGGCCCCTCGCGATGACCACGCTGCCGGGCATCCGAACGGCGTTCCAGGATGCACTCACGTGAACCGAGCCCGTCTCGGGCAGCTCTACATCCGCCGCCACGCCCTCGAAGCGCGTCACGTGAATCTGGAGGAGAAGGTCGTGGGTGGCTCCTGCGGACCACGGCGCGACATCGACATCGGTGAACGTTCCTTGTGCCTCGAGATGCCTCGCCACGACGCGATTGATGCCTCCCGACAATCCCTCGCCCCAGCGGTGGAAATCGGAATATGTGATTCGGTTGGCACCTCGTCGTACCGCGATGAACGGCATGTCGAGGTATTCCGCCAGCTGTACCTGCCTTAAGCCGATCGACGGAGCACCTTCGGGAGCCTGCGGCCGAACCTCGGATTCACCCGCGTTCAGGACGTAGTGTTCCATCGGCGGCTCGTCGCGACCCAGACTGAAACAGCCTGAGAGGCCAACCACCGTCACGATGGCGAGGACACGGCTCAATCCGGGAAAAGTCGTCATGATGTTCGTCATAATCACTCCTTGTTACTTCATCCACTCCGTGCCACTTCACTCTTTGCAGCCGTCACTCCTTGCTACCAACTCCACTTCTTTCCCCTCCTTTCTCTCACCTCTCTCACCTCTCTCAC
>CAZRTY010000083.1:3534-8176 GCA_964603055.1 uncultured Rhodothermales bacterium
TCTCTCACCTCTCTCACCTCTCTCACTTCTCCGCTTCTTCCCATTCTCCCCCTTCTCCCACTCTCCCGCTTCTCCCCATCCCACGCTCACTCCGGCGGCCTGCGGCCACGAATGAGCATGTCCGGATTGCGTTCGAGCGAGATTGCGAGCACGCGGAGTGCGTCGGCAGCCTCTTTCATGCTTGAAAGCGCCTGTTCCATCTGGTAGCCGACGCCCGAATCCGTCATCAAAAGTCCCTGCATGGATTCGATCGTCTGGCGAGTTGCCTGCAGCGTAAGGATGAGTTCCTCGTTCGTGACCGTCGCCTGCTGCTGGAGCGGCTCGATCGTTCCCCCGAGCCTTTCAGCAAGGACCTCGAACTCGGCCATGGTCCGGCTGAACTGTTCGGTCGTCTGTGGAACGCCTGCGATTGCCGCACGCAGCTCCGGCGAGTCGACCATCCGCTCGACGGCCTGCGCCGATGCAACGACCGATTCGTTGATCTCGCTCATGTCGATGGACTCCAGCATCTCGTTGACCTGGAAGAGGATGCGGAGGACATCTGCCACTACGCTGCCGGCCTCTGTTCCCAATGCGGCAATTAGGGATTGTGAGGTCGGGATCTCCGGATAGACCGTCGGTCCGCGCTCAAGGACGGCAGTCGGGGCATCGGGTCGATACGAAAGCTCGATATAGAGCTGACCGGTGACGATGCTCTCCATCTGAAGCTGCGCTCGCAGTCCATCGGTAATCTGCTGTCTCAGGACAGCCGGGTCGTCGAGCTGAACGAACGTGCCATCTGAGGTCGTGAGCTGTGCAATGTCGATCTCGTATCGTACCGGCACCTGGAAGGTCTTGTCATCCAGGTCAATCTGGATGAGAAGTTCGGTTACGTTCCCTACCGGCACACCCTGAAACTTGACGGGGGCGCCTCGCTCGAGTCCATTGACGGATTCCTCGAAGTAGCTGATGAAGGTCGACTGTCTGCCGAACCACGCCGTGGAGGCGAGTACGGCGATGCCGATCACCGCCAGCACGATGCCGCCGATGATGAATATGCCGATCAGGGTGGGATTCGCACGAATGCTCATCGCGATATATACCTCATTCGATATGCGGCTTCGGTGATCATGCGTCGCTGCTTCGTGTCAGGAACCGGCGGACTTCCTCGCTGGGCGGGTTGTCGCGAAGGTCAATTGGATTGCCGAGCGCGGTCATCGTCTTATCCTTGATGTCCAGAAATACGGCGCGGTCGCCGATCTTGAATATGCTCTCGAGGTCATGGCTTACGACGACGACCGTCGTCCCGAAACTGTCGCGGATCTGCAGGATCAGGTCGTCCAGGCGACTGGCAGAAATCGGGTCGAGGCCGGAGGACGGCTCGTCGAAGAAAAGGACGTCGGGATCGAGCGCCGTTGCCCGGGCGAGCGCGGCCCGCTTGCGCATGCCACCGCTTATCTCCGACGGATAGAACGATCCGAAGCCTCGTAATCCGACGAGAGCGAGCTTCAGGTCAACGATCTCTGCGATTGCCGGTGGCTCGAGATCGGTGTAGTGTTCGAGAGGAAGCGCGACGTTCTCGTCGAGCGTGAGCCCGCTCCACAATGCCCCGTTCTGATACAGGACGCCCATCGTTCGAAGGATGCCTTTGCGCGCGGCTTCATCAGCCTCAAAAAAATCTGCGCCCTCATACAGTATGGCACCCTTTGCCGGCTTCTTGAGACCGATCAGGTGTTTGAGCAGCGTGCTCTTTCCGCTCCCGCTTCCGCCCATGATGATAAAGATCTCGCCGCGATTGACCTCGAAACTGAGGTCATTCATGATGACGAGCGGTCCGTAGGCCATCGTCAATCCTTGAACGGTTATGGGCGAATTCTCCGGCATGTCAGATGTTCAGAATTGCGGCGAGCATGTCAATTACCGCGTTCGCGACGATGATCAGGGTGATGCCGGTCACCACCGCGGAGGTCGCGGCTTTCCCAACGGCGCCCGCATCATTGCCGGTCTGCAAGCCACGCAGGCATCCCGACATGCCGATGATCAGTCCGAAGACGGTACCTTTGAACACGCCGAGGAGCCCGTCTGCGAGGGTCACCGGCGTCAGAAGCCCGCCGATGAACTGGGTTACCGTTATGTCGAGCAGAGCCATGGCGACCAGTATCCCGCCGATGATGCCTACGAAGTTGGCGTAGATCGTAAGCAGCGGCATCATGACGAACAGTCCCAGTACCCGCGGGAGCACGAGGTGGTCGATGGGCGAGACGCCGAGCGTCCGAAAGGCGTCGATCTCCTCCGTGATCTTCATGCTGCCGAGTTCGGCCGCGAAGGCCGCGCCCGTCCGACCGGCCATGATGATGCCGGTCATCAGCGCACCCATCTCACGGAGCATGCCGTACCCTATGAGATACGACACGTAGTAGCCGGCGCCGAACCTACGCAGGACCACGGCGCCGAGGAACGCGATGATCACCCCGACGAGGAACGCGATCAAGGTGACGATGGGGAGTGCGGACCAGCCATTCGTCTGCACGACGACCCAGAAATCCCGCCATCGCATCTTGACCCTCCGCAGCAGGAGGCGGGTGAAGCTCCGACCCAGTTCACCGACGAACTCGAGGGATTCGAGGACGGAGTCATACAGACGGACGCCGCGTTCGCCGATGCGCGCGGCCACGGATGGCGGCCCGTCGCCGGGTTTGTCCACTCGCTCGGGAACGGCCCTGGATAATGTGAGAAGACCCGATATTTCCGGAGGAAGTCCTTCTTCCCGAAGCTCGATTTGATGGTCGTCGCAGTAATCGGCCGCCTGCAGCAGGAATGTCAGGAGGCTGGTGTCCCACGTGCCAAGCTCAGTGGCATCGAAATCGAGTGACGCCGTATCCGTCGCGGCTGGCGTTCCGTTCGACCCTCCAGGGAGTTCCGCGACAAGCTGTTCGAAACGAGGAACGGGCTCAGTGATTCTCCAGTCTCCAGCGAGGACGGCGGTCAGCGCATTGTTATTCTGTCGAAGCTCGATACGCATAGACCTCATCCCCTGACTTGATCGCCCAGCACTATTCGCGCGCCGCGCCTACCCAGCTTACGTATTGTAGATCCTGCCGTACAGATATAGTTAAGTATTTGGCGCAAAAGGACATGGGTCCTGAAGAATGACAAGATAACGATACCGAGGGGACCCGCTCGCAACAGCCTTGTACCGTGTCGTTCGGCGTGAATAGCTGCCCGTCACGCACCACAGAGTCCTGGGTGGCGGCCGCGTTCAATCTTCACGCGGTGGCGTGCAACTATAACATGGCCGCGGCTCCGGCCGCGCCGAAGCAACCGGCGACGCGATTACGTTCGTCTCAAGGGACGAAGAGCGCTATCAGCATGATATCGAGCGTCATACGGGCAAGAAGCTGGCGTTCAAATCGCACGAGGATTTTGAGGGCCTGACCGAGATTGCCGCTCCTTCCAATGGCCGCTCGGGCGGAAAGCCTGGTCGCGCCTCCGGAGGGGGAAAATTCCGAAGCGGCCAGAAGCGGTCCTTCAACGGGAACCGTAATCGCGCCAGATCAAGCCGAGCGAACTGAGCATCAGGCCGGGGATTCGTCCCCGGCCTTTTTTGTGTCCGGGATGTGCGCAGCATGCATGCATTCACCTGAAAGTGACTCCTGCAGCGCGTTCAGACCTGCTTCAAGAAACTCGAGCCGGAGAAGGATTCCGGTCGATCTACCGTTCCAGGGTCGTTTCGACGCCCGTATCGCAGAGGGCCGGGAGGAGCGGCAGACTCCTGAATCGGCCTGTCAGTGATCGGGAGACGTCCGCCATGATCGCTGATTCGGCCATATGCGGACTTCGAACACCGCATCGTCTGCAATCACGAAGACGCGGTCACGGCTACCGGGCGCAATGGGTGCGAGCCCGGTAAAGCTTCCGAAGGCGGGAAGTATGGCCGCCCCCGGTCCGAAATGGAAACAGGGGAGCCGCATCCTTTCGCCACCAATCCCCGGGAGCATATATCCCGGGTGAAGATGCCCCGACAGGACGAATCCCGCTTCCAAGTTTTTCGGGTGATGGGTGAGGACAAATGGACCGTCGACGGTCGAGGGTACGAGTCACGGCTCTGGTCAGCAAGCGCCTGCAGTCCGCCTTCCTTGAAGCGATGCAGCCACTTGTACGCCGTCTTGCGACTGATACCGTATCGCCGGCAGTGCTCCGTTACGTAGACGCCCTCTTCGTGGGCAAGGACAAATCGTGTGCGTTCCTGCATGGGTTCAGTTCGATGCCATGGCATGGCGACCCCGTTCTGTTCAACCGTGCCGCGAAGTTACACAAACTGTTACCCATCCTCCCGGTTTGTACCCTGACAACTGACAACTGACAACTGACTACTGAAAACCAACAACCAAAACCAAAAAAAGCGGCCACGCGCTATGCACGAGACCGCCTTTTTGGTTCGGATGGTTGTTTAATCCGCTCAGGCCTGCACGGCCGACGTGTTGAGGAAATCCCGCAGCACGTAGTGCAGGATGCCGCCGTTGCGGTAGTACTCGACCTCGATCGGCGTATCGAGACGGGCGACGGCGTCGAACGTTGTCTTGGTGCCGTCGGACTTAGTGGCCGTGACCTGTAGCTTCTGCTGCGGCTTGATGTCTTCGCTGATCGGGATATCGAACGATTC
>CAZRTY010000084.1:0-8126 GCA_964603055.1 uncultured Rhodothermales bacterium
CGTTCTCGCGCAGCACCGACGCCACGATCTCGGAGTCCGACACGTTCATCTGGCAGCCATAGGTCTCCAGATAGACCGTGCGCTCACCACCGGACTCCATGTTTACCTGCCGCGGCGAATCAATGTCGTCCTGATCGTCAGTGAGGATCGGGAGGTCGGTTATCAGAGCCATCTTACTACTGGATCAAAGAATTGCACGAGGTACGTCCGCCTTAAGGTAAGCATGAACGCGAGGTCATGGCGGGTGTTCGGATGAGTAATAGGTGGACGAGTAGTGAGCGGATGAGTAATGAGTGGATGAGGGCTGAGTTTTGAGACTGGGGGCTGTGAGTAAGCCGTAAGGGGTGAGCCGTGAGCCGCAAGCGGATGGCGGTTGCTTGTAACCCGTAAGCGATAAACTATAGGCGGGTGCGCCCGATCTCTGAGCTTAGAGCTCATAGCTTAAAGCCAATCGCATAAAGCTTCGGCCTACTCCCCCTCACAACCTCATCCCTCACACCTCACCCCTCCCTCACCCAAAACACCATCTCCTGCTCGGTCTCTTCGTCATGGCCTATTTCCTTCCAGCCGTAACGCGCGACCAAGTCCGGGCGCTTTATGTACCCTCGCCTCCGCCAGAACGCATCGAGCAAACGATAGCGTTCCGGCCGGAGCGGATGGTCGTCGGGGCGGATGACCGCGCAGAACGTGGTCGTACTAAAGCCGAGGCGTTCCGCAAACGCCTCGCGCTCGTCGAAGAAACGATGACCGACGCCGTGGCCTCGGTATGCCGGCTCAAGCACCGACTCTCCAAAGTAGAAGACATCCGCCAGGTCGAATTCCGAGTTTTCGAACGGCGTCTGGAAATCGGCATCCGCTTCGATTAGTGGCACGCCTGTCGATACACCAACGACGGCATCACCGGAGAGCGCGAGCACGAAAACGCTGTTCTCCGACGCCGCGTACTTCCGCATATAACTTGCCTCGTACTCGACATCTCCGTCGTACAGGTACGGAAACTCGCGAAAGACGGCGATGCGCAGTCGCACCAATTCATGCACGTAGGGCTCGACGTCCGAGCCGGAGATCACGCGGATCCCGAGATCCGGCGATGATCGATCGGGTGAAAGGCGCTGGTCAGCCACGCGATGAAAGGAGGTTGATACCAAGTTCGTTATTTGGTGCACGGTGCAAGATATTCCCCTCGCTCGACTTTGACTCGCATTCGCACCGCTTTCGCTATGTCTGATCTTCGTGTCGGAATCCTTGGTTTCGGCCTCGCCGGTGAGTACTTCCACGCGCCGTTCATCGATGCGCTCGACGGCATGCGGCTGCTCGACATTTCTACAAGCCGCCGGGAATACGCGCACAGCAAGTATCCGCAGGCAACGATTCACGAGACACCTGAGTCACTCCTCACGCGTAGCGACGTCGAGTTGGTCGTCGTGGCCACGCCCAGCCGATTGCACGCCGAACACGCCAGGCAAGCATTGGAGAGCGGACGTCATGTCGTCATCGACAAGCCGTTTACCGTAACGACGAGGGAGGCGGATGAACTGATCGAACTCGCCGAGCGAAAAAACCTGGTGCTGTCGGTATTCCACAACCGGCGCTGGGACGGGGACTTCATGACCGTTCGCAAACTGGTCGAGGAGAACCGCCTTGGCCGCATACACCGATTCGAATCGGCGTTCGATCGTTACGCACCGCACGTACAAGACCGCTGGCGCGAGCGTGCCGAGCCCGGTGCCGGTATACTGTACGACCTCGGGCCTCACCTTATCGATCAGACGCTCGTTCTCTTCGGCCCACCCCGATGGATCCACGCTCGGCTCATGAAGCAGCGCGAGGGCGCCGTAACCGATGACTTCTTCCACATCACGCTCGGCTACGATGAAATGACGGCTGTCTTGACGGCCGGGCGACTTTACCGCACGCCAGGTCCGCGCTTCCGCATCGACGGCACGAATGGTTCGCTCGTCAAGGACGGCGTCGATCCGCAGGAGGATCAACTCCGGCGCAACATCCATCCGCTCTCATCAGGGTTCGGGGAGGATGACGCCGACAACTATGCGCGGATTGTGTGGGATGAAGACGATCAAGACCTGACCGTCGACGGACGCCTCCGCACGCAACCTGGAACGTACATCGAGTACTACAGCCAACTCCGCGATGCAATCCGTGGAGGTGGCGAGGTGCCGGTACCGGCTCAGGCCGGCCGCGAGACAATCCGCATCGTCGAGGCGGCCTTTAAAAGCGACCGCGAAGGCCGGCGCATTGAGCTTTAGTTGATCACGCGTCAGAATTGAGCGGCAACTCGACCAGCGATGAGCTGGCCGACGTTTAATGACGCCGTCGCTGCAGGTGACGCCGCATTACACACGTTGACGAAGCGTTCCATCTCCTCAAAGTAGAAGTCGTCGACGAGGTTACCCTGCCGGTCGATGGCTTGAGCACGAACGCCCGACGGCGCCGCAACCAGATCGTCCTCCGTCACATCGGGAATGAGCCGCTGGAGCGTGCGGGTGTAATACGACTTGCTCAACGTCTGTCGGATCTCGTGGATGCCCGTCCGCCAGTGGCGCGCAACGAGGCGTAGTAAGCCCGGGTAACCTGCGGCCTCGATCATATCCCGAAGAACGACGTCTCGCCGGGAGTACCCTTCGCGCGCGGTAGCCAGAATAGCACTCGGCCCGCACTCAACGCGGCCATCGAACATCCGCGTAAAATGAACGCCGAGAAACGGGAAAGCGGGGTTGGGCACGGGATAGATCAGATTGCGGCAGAGACTACGGCGCTCCGGCTTGAGCTCGAAGTATTCGCCCCGGAACGGCACGACGCGTACCGCCGGATTTTTGCCACTCATCCTCGCGATCCGATCCGCATAGAGTCCGGCGCAGTTGACGCCGTAGGCAGCATCGACATCGCCGGCGCGAGTTTCAACGGTGACGCCATTTCGCCGTACTGATAATCCGATAACCTCCGCGCCAAGCACGACTTCCCCGCCGCGTTCCCGAATAATCTCGGCAAGGCGTCGGCACACGCCTCCGTAATCAGCAATGCCGGCTTCCCTCACATAGATCGCAGCGACGCCGCGCGCATGCGGTTCGAGTTCGCGCAGCCGCTCTTTCCCGATCAACTCGGCTTCAATCCCGTTCGCTCGACCCCGCTCGAGGATACGCTGAAGTCCCGGTCTCTCCGACTCGTCGACCGCCACGATGACCTTTCCGCACATTTCGTGCGCGATCCCCTCCTGCTCGCAGAACTCAACCATCCGCCGCTTACCCTCTCGGCAATTGATGGCTTTCAACGAGCCCGGGCGATAGTAAATGCCCGAATGGATGACGCCTGAGTTCCGGCTCGATTGATGCGCCCCGACCCGGTCTTCCTTCTCAACGACCATCACCCTTTTTCCGGGATGGCTTTGCTGAAGGGCATAGGCAGTCGCCAGGCCAACAATTCCGCCGCCAATCACAACGACGTCGCACGTACTGGGCGTCACGGCTCGATCCTCACGCCTCCATATTGTGGGGAAGGGATGCAGGCGTCGACGTCATCTGCGCAGGTAACTCAAATTCTCGGCTGCGAATCGCCGGCCGGAGACTTCGAAGTCGCGTGTAAAGCGGTCGTCGTCGCAGACATTGCCGCCGACGAGCATCTCGAGCTGGTCGGAGGATATGGGCAGGATGCCACCGGCGGCCTTTACCACGGGGCGAATCATCCACAGAGGCTGGGGCAACTTCGGGCGAGGCGCGAGGCCCGCTCCCCTCGCAATCACATCGAGCACGTCTCGATACGCAATCTTATCCGGGCCGCCCACGCAATAGATCTGGCCGGCCGTCGAGGGATTCGTGAGTGACTGCACGAACGCCGCGGCCACGTCTTCCACCGCCACGGGCTGCAGCCGGTACATCCCATCCCCAAAAACCGGGAGCACCGGGAAGGGCCGGATGAGCTGCTTCAGCAGTCGAGATGCAAACTCAACGTTATCAGGCCCAGGATCGCCGAAGACGATCGACGGACGGAAGATCGTCCAGTGTTCGAAGCCGGCGCCGCGGACATGCTCCTCAGCCGCCCACTTTGTCCGCTGGTAGCCTGAGTTTGCGTTCGGATCAGCACCATTCGCACTCATGTGGATGAACGTGCTGACGCCCTCACGGCGTGCTTCCTCGACGACGTTGCGCGTACCTCTGTCGTGGATCGCGTCGAACGTAATGCCCTTCGACGGCTTCTCGTCGATGATGCCGACGAGGTGAATCACGGCCTCACAGCCCGTCATCGTCTTGCGGAGAGCGTCTGGACGCGTGACGTCGCCCGCTACTCGCTCGACGCGCGGATCATCCGGCACCGCTGCCGTCGACGTATCGCGGAGCAGGCATCGCACAGTATGTCCGGCGCCGAGCAAGGCTCGCACAACGTACGAGCCGATGAACCCCGTGGCGCCTGTCAGATAGATCCGCAATAGGTTACTCGACGCGTACTTCGTCCTCGAACGTATGCGCGATGTCTTTCGCACCGAATGACGTGCCCACTGCGCTCGCTGCAATAAACATCGAGTTATTCAGCGGGACCGTCCGCGTGCGGTTCGCGACTTCCGAGAACGGGATACTGGTGAGTCGATTATCCTGGAGCGCCACCATCCGCCCGAAATCACCTGTAGCAACGAGCTGCGCCGCGTAGGTGCCGAAAAGCGTCGCCAGGTTGCGGTCAAATGCAGTCGGCGTTCCTCCCCGCTGCATGTGACCAAGGACGGTTGTTCGAATTTCGCTTCGGACGTGCTTTTTCAGTTCGTCCTGCAGCGCGTAGCCCACACCGCCGAGGCGGATCTTATCGTGGCTCTCCTGCACCGTCTCGCGAACCGTAAGGTCGCCGTCTTTGGGCCGGGCGCCTTCGGCGATGGCGATGATCGTAAATCGCTGACCACCACGCTCGCGTTCACGGCACACACGCGCCACTTCCTCGATATCGTACTCGACTTCCGGGATGAGGATAACATCGGCCCCCGAGGCAATGCCCGCGTACAGGGCAATCCACCCGGCGTAACGACCCATGGTCTCCACAATCATCACCCGATTGTGACTCTGCGCAGTCGTGTGGAGCCGGTCAAGTGCATCAGCCGCGATGGCCACCGCGGTGTCGAAGCCGAACGTGCGGTCGGTCCCAACGATGTCATTATCGATCGTTTTAGGCACGCCAACGATGTTCATCCCCTTCTGCTCGAGACCACCGGCAATCGACATCGAACCATCGCCGCCAATCACAACGAGCGCGTCAAGACCGAGCGTTTTGTAGTACTTAGCGACCTCCGAAGAGACATCGGCATACCCCCGCTTGTAATAGCTAAACGGGTTGGCAAGGTTGTTCGTACCGAGGATCGTTCCTCCGCGCGCCAGAATGCCGCTTGCGTCCTGATACAGCAGCGGCCGCATGCGCTGTTCGATGAGACCGAGATAGCCATCTTCGAACCCCAGAACTTCCGCGTTGTGCTCGAGAATGAGACTTTTAGTAACGGCGCGTATCACCGCGTTGAGGCCAGGTGCATCGCCACCACCTGTGAGAACGCCCACTCGGAATCTTCTTGCCATGGATTGCCTGTCTGGTCTTAGATGAGAGGCGGGAACTTAGTAAACGCGCGGCACGAGCACATGGCTCGGCCGTGAATAAACGATTACACATCGTTCGAAGCGTTCGATTGAAGCCGTAAAGACTCTGCTTCCAACGCCGCAACAAGAACGCTTGCGAGCTCTCTCTATTGTCTCACGCGCGTTTTCGACGCTCGAACATGCACTCGCACACTTATCGGACCCGTTTACGCCGGTTGCGGATGTAGTCTTCAAAAATGAACTCACCCAGATTGTCGGGCGCCGCGAAGTATGCCCGGCCGCCGTTCGCCTGAGTGAGCTCGCGCACAAAGCCCTGCAGGTATGGATCCTGCGCGATCATAAATGTGGTGATCGTCACGCCTTCGCGGCGGCAGATCACCGCCTCGTCGAGCACTTTGTTTACGATGCGCCGGTCGAGGCCGAAGGCATTGCGGTAGACGCGTCCGTTCTCAAAATGGACGCTCGGCTTGCCGTCGGTAATCAGGAAGATCTGCTTGTTGCGATTCTTGCGGCGGTGCAGGATATCCCGCGCACGCTGCAGCCCCGCCCGCGTGTTTGTGTAGTACGGCCCGACCTGGAGATAAGGCAGGTCCTTGATCGAGACCTCCCAGGCATCATTCCCGAATGCCACAATGTCGAGCGTATCCTTTGGATACTGCGTCAGAATGAGCTCCGAAAGCGCCAGCGCGGTTCTGCGTGCGGGTGTAATGCGATCCTCTCCGTAGAGTATCATCGAGTGCGAGAGGTCGATCATCAGCACCGTCGAGGTGGTGGAATAATGATCCGTCTCGTGGACCTCGAAGTCTTCCTCCGACAAATTCCAGTTGTCGACACCCGACCGGCGAAAGGAGTTCGACATCGTACCGGTCACATCAAGCCGCATCGGATCATCTCCAAAGCGCCAGGGCCGGGTCTCGGGCAAACGCTCATCCCCTTGCCCGATATGCAGTGTCTTATGCCTGCCTGATCCGCTCTTGCGCAGACGGGTAAACACTTCCTCGAGCGAACGCCGCCGGATAGATCGCTCCGCTTTTGCGGTAATCGAATACGTGTCACCGGGGCTTTCCGTGATGTATCCCTGGCGCTTCAGTTCTTCGATGAAGTCGCCAATGCCCATGTCATCACCGGTGAGCCCGTACTGACGGTCAAGCTGCGTTAACCAGTTGAGCGCCTCGCCCGCGTCGCCCGCCGTGAACTGTAGGAGCTGCTCGAACAAATCGAGCAGCCGCGCAAACGGATCCGCCGCCACGCCGTGGCGCGCCTCATCCCACTTCACATACTCGAAACCACGCAACATATACCTGCCGTCAAGACCCTGAAAGGACGTTGTTCTGCCTATACGGGACACTTAGAAACTGTTCCGCGCGCGTGTGTGAGCCACCCCGGTCGTCCATCGCCAGCACGGCACGGTACATACGCACCGCTTCATCTCGCCGGCCAAGCGCGTCGAGCACCATCCCGTGCCGCAGCCTTCCCAGCACCTTGAAGTAGGTATCATCGGTATTCCGAGCGGCTATCCGGTCCAGCTCGCGCAGATGTTCGAGCGCCCGGTCGAGTTCATTTCGCACCATGTACGATCGGCCGAGATAGTAGTGAGCTTGCTCGGCCGCGGCCGCATTATACCCCGTCTGACCCGCTTGATAGCGTTTCACTACCTCAGTGAACGACTCATGGGCCTGGCGCCAGAGGCCCCACCGTGCCAGAGCCCGACCTTCGAACGTGTGGAAGAACGGGTTCTGTGGGTGTTCCTCACGAAGCCAGCGGGCGTAATGCAGACTCTTTTCGCGGTCGTTCTCAAATACGTAGTAGATCTGAAGCAGGAAGTACGCAGCCTCGGTCTGGATGTACCGCCCTTCTCGTGCCGTCCGCTCCAGAAATTCCAACCCACGCTCCTTATTCCCACGCGGGAAGAAAACCATCGCCGGCCGCGTATATGGAAATCGCTCCGGCACGACGGATGCATAGTAATCGTAGAGCCCGCGCCCGAAGCCATAATCAGCATTACCTGGGTCGCTGTCGGCAACGGCAAAGACATAATCCATCGCCCGCACACCGTCCATCGCGGCGCGCCACCATTCCCCTCGGTTCGAGCGTAAGCGCCCGCGGAAGCCAAGCGCCGCACCCTTGAAGAACATGGCGTCGAAATTCCTGCGATCTCGTCTGAGCAGCCGGTCGCTCCTGGCGATGACCACGTCCATCTGACGATAAAACTCGTCGTCGAGCGACTCATCCGACAAATCATTCAAGATCTGCCACCACGTGTTCAGTGCGCCGAGAAACGGGCCAATAGGATGCTCAGGAAACCGCTGATCGATCTGGCTGAAGAGGACATTCGCCTGGGCGAACTCGAAGTTGTACAACAGCGACAGCCCCCGCCGCGCTTGATACTCAACGAGCGGATCGTTTAAAACGGAACGCTCTCGGTCTGCCTGAGCCTCAACCGGCTGTGCCACCATCAACATGAACAGCACGCCAACGAGGGGTGCAGCAAAGCGGCAGGCAGGGCGTTGAGCAAACATATGGTTCGTGGCGCGTGTCAGATTC
>CAZRTY010000085.1:0-8096 GCA_964603055.1 uncultured Rhodothermales bacterium
TATCGCTCCAACGGATTTTAAGTCCGTTGCGTCTACCTATTCCGCCACCCCGGCATGGATGCGCGCGCGGCCGTTCCACGAACGGCCGTCTCGCAGGGCGGTTGTCAAACTATCCCGCCGTGTTGTACAGATCAAGATAATACACGGCCGGGTGTAACTGTTGCAGGGAGCAGCGTCAAGCTCTCGCAGATTTCGTTTATTCTGAGCCGCCCACCGATCTAACCATACGGATGCCGCGTCCCGACGAACTTCAGCGTGCGCTTCAAGGCGTCTTGCCGGACGTCACAGTTCGGGCGCACGTGCCGTACTCAAACGAGCCGCGCGCGTGTGTCATCGTGCTGTCCGACGGCGCCCTTATCCCGGGTTCACGCGTTGAAAGCGCCTCGTTCTCGCTGACAATTCCGGAGCTGATCAACGCATTCTCGACAGCGGCAGCACTTGGTCGCCACGATGTCGTTGCCCTGGTTTCCTCATCCGATCTCCGGGATGAAGACGCGGCTTTTCTCGCACATACATTCGCAGGAAGCTTTGACCTGATCGGCGCACGAATCGCTGTGCTGCCAGGCGCCCCGCTCCCGAAGCCCGGCGACTTCCTGGAACCGTTCATGGCCATCGATTCAGGAATGCTGCGAATGGAAGCCGCTCGCCGTCTCACCGACCGCGCGGTGGTGCCTCAGTCGGATTTCCCCGTTGCCTGCGTCGCCATGCTGCCGGACGGGCGTGCGCTCCCTGGCGTAAACGTGGAGCATGCGGACTGGAGCCGCATCATCTGCGCCGAACGCAACGCACTGGGCACGGTGATCTCGTACGGACTCGGCCTCCCCGAATCGATTTATCTGACTTGTTCGCGCGATGACGGCTGCACGCCGTGCGGAGCCTGCCGCCAGCTCCTGGCCGAGCTCACACCGAGCATCCATATCATTATGGATCGTGGTGATGCTGGGCCGCTGCATTCGACGCCCGCCGACCTCCTGCCTCACTTTTTTAGCGGTCGGTCGGTAGAGCGCCGCTCCTGAATGGCCGTTGAATGATCAACAGTCTGCCGACAATTGTTCGAACTCACACTTCGCAGAAGGCCGTCATCTCGTTCAGCATCATGCGTAGGAGAATCCCCGAGCGCGAACTCCCCACATTCTACATGGAGGCGCCACGGTTACGACCACCCGTCGTCTTTGTCGTCCTCGCTCTGTATCTGATCGCGCCGCCGATAATCACGGCGCAGGATCGAGCACAGGATGTTTACTGGATTTTCTTCCGGAGCGCTCACTCACTCGATCACGCGTCGACAGGTGAGGTCACGACGCGTGCGTTCGAGCGCCGAGCCCGGCGTGGAGAGTCATCGCGCAAGACTGCAGTCGCTCAGCATTATGTGAATAAAATCGCGCGGCTCGGGGCAGACGTCCGGCTGCAATCAGATCTACTCGGCGCGGTAAGCGCGCAAATGACGGAAGAAGTGCTTCACAAGGTTGAAGCCCTGACGTTTGTAGAGCGCGTCGTACCGCTGAGACCCACACGGCCGGTGATTCGCGAGCCGGCCCGAGAGGAAACGCCGGCATTTAAGCGTGAGTCAAGTGACGAAGCAGGGCCATCTGCGGAGGTGCTGGCGCGCATCAACGCGCTCGCGCCGCTCGCCCGCGGGATCAACGGCCGGGGCATCATCCTCGGCTTTCTCGACACTCAGTACGGCGGATTTCAACATCCGGCATTTGCAGTCCACCAGCTGGAAGGCCGCATCCTCGGCGAGGAAGATTTTGTGGGATTAACGCAGCACAATTTACATGGCTTGAGCGTGGCCTCCGTCGCCGCCGGCCGGCACGACGGAAGCCTGCTCGGTCCGGGTCATGGCGCCTCCATTCTCGCCGCGACAACTGAGTACGTCCCCACCGAAACGCGCGCCGAGGAAGAATACTTTGTCGCCGGACTCGAATGGCTGGAGGCTAGCGGCGTTGATGTCGTGAACATCTCGCTTGGCTATACGACGTTTGAGGATTTCGAATACGACTACGCTGATCTCGACGGCGCCACAGCGGTCACGACGCTTGCGGTACAACGCGCAGTTGAACTCGGCGTCGTGGTGGTGACGAGCGCGGGCAACGAAGGCCAAAGCGATTGGCGCTACATCAGTACGCCTGCGGACGCGCCCCGCGCAATCACAGTCGCCGCCATCAACCCAGACTCCTCGCGCACAGCTTTTAGCTCCGTCGGCCCGACCGCCGACGGCCGGATCAAGCCCGATGTTGCGGCTCCCGGAGTCAATGTGCCTATCGCCACGGGAGTATCAGCCTTTGGCATCGGCCGAGGGACCTCCTTTTCGGCGCCGCTCGTCGCAGGCGTCGTCACACAGATGCTGCAAGTAAACGGAGACCTGACGCCCGCTGACGTGCAACGTATCCTCCGCGAAACGAGCCATCAGTCGGCCAGGCCAGATACACTTCTCGGATGGGGCATCATCAACGCCGACGCCGCGATCAGAGCAGCCGAGTCGCACCGCACGTCCACGGAGCCAGCGCTTCCATCGTTTGACAGCGAGGCCGCCATTACCGGCGTCTTTCCCAATCCATCCACACACTACGCCACGTTTTTGGTGAGCGTTTTCGCCCCGCAGGTCGACGGCCGCCTGGAGATTCTCGACGTGACGGGTCGGCATGTCACGACCGCCATCAACGGAACCCTGGGCTCCGGCCACCATACGCTCCACGTCTTCGTAGGCAGCCTCACTCCCGGCATGTATCTCTACCGGTTCACCGGCGGCGGCGCTCATCAGCACGGCTCGTTCATCGTGATTCGCTAATCGAACCACGATTGCATCTCCCCTCCATGCCCCTCAGCTTTTCGGTCCACCCGCTTCTCGTCATCACATGCATCGTGGTGGCCGTTGCGTTTGCGTACTGGTCGTACACGCGCACCACGCCTACGATACCGACCAGCCGCCGAGTTCTACTGGGTGGGCTGAGAGGGCTCGCGCTCGCAATCGTGCTCTTCCTGCTGTTCGATCCTGTATTCCGCCGAACGGAGGTCCGGCAAGAGCCACCGATTGTTGCAATTCTTGCCGACAACAGCGCGAGCGTGAGTATTACCTCGGACAGCCTCGCCATCCGGAATGCGCTGAGCACCGTCGACTGGGCATCGCTGGATGGTGAGTACCGCCTGTTCCGTTTTGGAGAGGAGGTCCACAATATCGGCGATGCACGCTCGTCGGCCGATTCACTGACAGCATCAGACGTCCGGACGAACGTCTCGGAGGGAATCCAGCGGGTGTCTGAAATGCTAGCTCGCGAGAATCATCATGCTACCGTTCTCATCTCCGACGGCATCGCGAATGCGGGGCGCAATCCGGCGTACGCCGCAGAGGAAACGTCGGCGCCGATTCACGCGGTGATCGTCGGCGACACCACCCAGGCTCGTGATGTCCGCATCCAGGAAGTACTGGCTAATGAGACGGCATATTCGAATACGAGCCTGCCCTTTTCCGCCCGGATTATCGCAGAGGGATTTGCGGGCGAGCAAGTCAACGTCGCGTTGTCGATCAACGGGCAGTTATTGGATGAGCACGCCGTCACGCTGGGCGAGTCGGGGATTGAGCAGCGCGTTGACCTGACCGCGCCGCCCGTCGAAGCCGGCCTCCGGCAATTCGTGGTATCGGTATCTCGGCTCGACGGCGAGATCACCTACCGCAATAACACGCGCGTTGTGGATGTGCGGGTTGTCGACTCGCGTCGAAATGTGCTGATGATCGCCGGCTCTCCCCACCCTGATGTAGGCGCGCTACGTTCTGCAATCGAGAGCGATCCCTCATCCGAACTCACGACGCGTATCCAGCTTTCGGATAATCGTTTCGTCGAAGGGGCGCTTCCCGCGTCGTTCGATGGCGTCGATCTGGTCGTTCTCGTAGACTTCCCCAACGCGGCGACACCGGCACAAACGGCCGACCGGATGGGTGAGCTTCTCCGCGCGTCAAATGCGGCGGTGCTCTATATATCTGGGCGTAATCCGCGGCCGGATCGACTGAATCGTCTCGGCGACGCGATGTTACCTGCGCTTCCTTCTCGCGCAGCGGCGACCAATTTTGAAGCTCAGCCAACGCTTACATCACAAGGATCTAACCACCCGGTAGCAGCGGCCGCATCGCAAGCAGACTGGCACCGCCTCCCTCCGCTCCACTACGCCGATGCCGGTTGGCAGCCGAGCGCCGACGCAATTACCCTGGCGACCGTCCGGTCGAGGGGCGTTGACCTGGCGGATCCGCTCATCGTCGTTCGTACTCGTGGCGGGCGTCGGAGCGCGTCCATCCTCGGCACGAACATGTGGATGTGGCACACGATCTCACCGACCATCGGCGTGAGGTCGGACGTCTTTGATGATTTCGTCGATGGCCTCATTCGATGGTTGACCGCTCCGGAGGATGACCGCCGCGTGCGAGTACGCCCTGTGGAGAATCGATTTGAGGGCACTCAGTCTGTTCGGTTTGCAGGTGAGGTGTACGACGAAAGCATGGAGCCGGTAGATAATGCCATGGTGCAACTCGACCTCGAGTCATCGGATGGAAGCAACTACCAGCTGACAATGGAGACGGAAGGTCGGGGCCGGTACAGGCTCGATGTCGGTGCTCTTCCCGAGGACACTTATCGATACAATGCGCGGGCGCTTCGCGACGACGTCGATCTTGGAACGGATGCCGGCTCCTTCTCCGTCGGCCCATCCAGCCTCGAATACCTAGCAACGAGCGCTGACGCCGCGCTCATGCGCCAGATTGCGGCGCGCTCCAGCGGGACGGCAACCACGCTCGACGGGCTGCAAGAGCTACTGCAAGACATCGCATCGGCGCCGGATTTCCTGCCCCGAACCGAGCAGACCGTTAATGAGGCATCGCTGCGTCACGTCTATTTACTCCTTTTGATCGTGATCGCGCTTCTCGCATCAGAATGGGTGCTGCGGAAACGAAGCGGCATGGTATAGTGATGGTCACTCAGGCTGTTTACGTAAGAATGCCCTTGTAGGCTGATTACGGATCGGCGGCAGGTGCGTCTTTCGAAAAAGCACCTGCGCCATGCCTACACGCTTACACCTTCTCGGCCGCTCTTCCTGCCTCTGCCTACTCATTGCCGGACTGCTACTGATTGCCGGCCCGGAGTCATCCTTTGCTCAGGTATTTGATGATTTTGAGGATGGAGATTTCACAGTTGCCCCGGCGTGGGTTGGCACCACCGACCGCTGGCGAGTAGTGAATGTTGATGGAACGCGGATGCTCAATTCCGCCGGACACGCATCGGCCGACACACTCTACCTGGCAACGAAATCCGAGTCGGCCTACGGAACGTGGGAATTCCGTTTTGCGCGAAGCGGCGTCAACCTAAGCAACTTCAACGGTGCGCGCGTCTTCCTGGTGGCGGATATCCCCAACCTCGCGGGGAACGTACGAGGTTACTTCCTGCAGATCGGGACCAACAACGCGAAGGATATCCGGCTCGTCCGCATCGACGGCGACCCTTCGAGCCGACGCGTTGAGATCGGCCGCTCAGAGGCGGGCATTGCGGAGGGAGACACCGCCGACGTCCGGTTTCGCGTCGAACGTGATGAGTTCAACCGATGGACGGTTTTCGCGGATGGCGAGATGATCATTCGGGCGGAGGATGATCGGTATCAGGCGTCGAATTGGTTCGGGTTCTGGGTGAAGCACGCGTCGACGACGGGAAGCGGATATTATTTCGACGACGTCCGCGTGACGACCGGCGCGACGCCTGCGCCGCCGTTGACGGAAGCCACCGCCGAAGCGATCGCGCCCCAACGTATACGCGTGCGATTCTCTGAGCCAATTCTGGCGGTCTCCGCGTGTATGCCCGTTCATTACTCGCTATCGCCATCCGTGACAATTGCCAACGTCACGTGTGAGCCAGGCGACGTCATCGAACGAGTGGAACTACACCTCGACCGGGGCCTGGACGTGCGGAGATACGACCTCACGATTGACGGCCTCGTGCATGAGAACGGCCTCTCACTACCGCCAGTCCACACATTGATCGACGTGAAAGAGGATCAGGTGAGGGAGTTCGCCGCGGTGGATGCCATATATGATCACCGCTTCAGCCACGTCCTCAACGTGCGGTTCAACCGTGCGGTTGACGCCGCGACGGTAGTATCAGACAAGTTCTCACTGAATATCGCAGGGGTTCATTTTGTAGGAGCCACGATTCGCGATGAAACCGTTGTCGACCTGACGCTGAGCGAGCCTCTCGAACCAGGCGATTACTCGCTCACGATTGGCGACATCTGGTCGGATGACGGGCAGTCGTGGCGCGGAGAGATTGATTTCGTCGTGACGCCCTTGCCGGACGCGCACGACCTCGTTGTCAACGAGGTCCACTTCGCGCCTCCCGATCAGCAGCTCGAGTTCATCGAGATCTACAACCGATCGGATATCGAAATCGATCTCTCCCAACTCGATTTCTCAGATGACCGGCTTCAGGCCACGCCCGTTACCGACACGGCCTGGCTACTGCCGCCGGGAGGGCTTGCCACCATCGTTGCCGACTCAGCGACATTCCGCGAGACGTTCCCAGACGCACATAACATCCGTCAGCCGGCAACCTGGCACACGCTCAACAACTCCGGCGATGCCGTCATCTTGTATGCAGGCCCGGCGGTTATCGACTCCGTGGTTTACTCGGCATCATGGACGACGGCAGCCCGGTCAATCGAGCGCGTTGATCCGGACGGACCGTCGACGCGGTTCAACTTCGCACCGAGCGCCGACCCACGGGGAGCCACGCCGGGCGAACTCAACAGCGTCTATGCGCCTGTCACCGACGCGGCGGAGCTCATCGCGGCGCAGGAGATCCAGGCAGATAACTCGGGTCATGGACGCATCGCTCTGTACTTCGACCGGCCCATCGATCTCTCAGCCGGTTCGCCCAGGATTTCAATCGCAGGGCATCCGGTCAATTCACTGGCTCTCATCGCCGACTCAGTCGTCGTGGCAGAATACATGGGAGACAGGCCAACGGAAGCAGAGGTAGCTGGCCTCATCGACGTCTTCGGTTATCGCCTTCGAGACACCACCGCCCACGTGGCCACTCTTCCGCGCCCCGGCGACCTCGTCTTCAACGAAATCATGTTTACGCCCCGCGCCGATCCCTTTGACAACCTGCCCGATCAGCCGGAATACATCGAGTTCATTAACCAGACGCCGTTCTTCCTCAACGTCTCGAACATCCTGATTGCCGACGAAACCGATGAGTCGGGCGGATTTCGAGCGATTCCTGTTTCAGATCCCCTCCGTACGCTGGCCCCCGAAGGATACCTCCTCGTCGCTGCCGAGCCGACCAATCGAGACGCGAGCGACGGCCCGTCGATGATAGAGGAGGCGTTCGCAACGACTGACTTCTTCGATCCGACAATCACGTTAATGGTCAGCCGTCGCAACTCGCTCAACCTTCCCAATGCCGGCAAGACCGTCCGTTTACTTCGTGCGGACTCCCTGGAGATTGATCGCTTCAGCTATCATCCCGGCCTTCATCATCGTGGCGTAGAATCGTACGTCGGCCTGGCGCTGGAGCGGGTCGACGTCGCCACCCCTACCGACGATGAGCACAACTGGACAACCTCCGTATCTGCTGAAGGCGGAACCCCCGGCCGAGCAAACTCTGTCGTTTCGGGAGCGGTTATCGCGGACTCTCCAGGCATTGCCATTGATCCGAAAGTATTCTCGCCGGACGCTGATGGTAGGCCTGGGCATGCCTCGATCGAGTACACACTCCAGTCGCCGGGTGCCAACGTAAGGATCCATATTTTTGACAGCCGGGGTCGGCTCGTCCGGAGGATCGCCCTACCCTCGCTCAGCGGGTCATCGGGTAGCCTGCTTTGGGATGGACGTGATGATGATGGGCGAAGGCTTCGAATCGGGATATACGTTGTGGTCCTCGAGGCCGTCGACCTCGACAATGGGAGAACCCAAGCCTACCGCGATGTCGTGGTTCTGGCGCGGCCTCTCGGTTGACGAAAACGGAACAGTGCCCAGAGGGTGTCGTTGCACAGACGCCCTCAAAAAACAAACGCAGTTGACGCAGCAAAGATGTCTACAACCGCGACGAAAACCCGCC
>CAZRTY010000086.1:0-2947 GCA_964603055.1 uncultured Rhodothermales bacterium
ATCCCGTCGCGCATTCGATCTCTCCATGGATGCACAACCTGGCGTTTAAAAAAACAGGGCTGCCTTTCGTGTATGTGGCCGCTCGGGTAGACACTGAGTCGGTAGAACAGGCCGTGCGCGGGCTCGCAGCGCTGGGCTTTCGAGGGGCAAATGTCACCATTCCCCACAAACGCAACGTGATTCCCTTCCTCGACGAGTTAACGCCGCGGGCAGAAGCCACAGGCGCCGTGAACACGATTATTTGTGAGGGGGATGGGACGGGGACGCACCTGGTGGGCGACAACACGGATGTCCAGGGATTCCTCGATCCGCTCGGGCCGCTTCAGGAAAAGATCACAGGGAAGACAGCAGTGGTGCTGGGGTCGGGGGGTGCGGCACGGGCCGTCGTGTATGCACTACTGGATGTACTTGAGTTGCCGCACGTGTATCTCGTCACGCGCAATCCGAAAGCCGCGCCCGAAGACCTGGCGGGCACCGATCGCCTGTCGATCATCGGTTACCAAGATGCGCACGACATCATTCGCAATAGCACGCTCGTGGTAAATGCGACGCCCGTCGGCATGTCACCCGATGTTCGGGCTACGCCCTGGCCGGATGCTGATGTCTTTGGCAGCGATCATATCGTGTATGATCTCATTTACAATCCGAAGCCGACGCGCTTGTTGATCGAGGCCGGCGAACGCGGAGCAACGGCCATTGACGGGCTCGATATGCTCATCGGCCAGGCGGCGGCAGCGTTCGCTATATGGACGGGTGAGGAGATGCCGGTCGGCATCATCCGAGAAGAACTCCTCCGATCTCTGGAAGCACAACGTGGATAACTTAGGATTTTGGCGGAGCGGCCGATTCTCAGCAAAACACACCGTTAAATATCCTCTGACGCCACGGCAAATGTTGTATTCCTCGGCGGCTGCGAACAAGCCCACTGAACTTAGTATTCCCCCTTTGCCGCAAACGCTTCTGGGCGCACTGGAGCTGATGCAAGCAGAAGATGACGTGGAAACGGCTAATGTCGAGAAATTGATCAGTCATGATCCGGCAGTGGTCGCCCGCCTCCTGCGCATTGCCAACTCGGCATTTTACGCGCAACAGCGCGAAATCACGGTTCCGCGCCGAGCCATCGTCGTCTTGGGACCCATTACCGTACTCGGCCTGATCATGAGTATGGGGATGTCTGAGCTCAAGACTTGGTTCGATAGCAAGACGATGGCGCCATTTCTGGCGATTCTCGCGCACAGCGTGGCCACGGGTTATATCGCGCAGGAGCTCACCCGAATGGATCCTACAACGGATGCGGATGATGCCGCGGAGGCGATGGCGGCAGGACTTCTCCACGACCTTGGGAAGATGATTCTGCTTTACAATCATCCGGAGCTTGCCACGGCGGTGTATGCCGAAAACCATGGACAGAAGATTCTTCAGGCCGAGGAATCAACGTTCGGCACCACGCATGTCGAGGTCGGCTCCCGCGCCGCCGAGCGGATGAAGCTGCCCACGCGGTTGGCTGACGTCATGCTGACACACCACGACGCTCCGTCCGGCGATCAGCATCCAGTGGTCAAACGCGTCCATTTCGCGAACGATATCGCGCACCAGCTAGGATTCCCGGAGCTTGAGCCGGTCGCCGCTGAAGAAGATAGCGCCCCGACATCCGCCATGGTGGCCGAGTGGACGAGCCGCGCCGACGAAGTGGCTTCCTACGTGAACGGAATCGTTTGATCTCGTCTCCCGCCTCGGCGTTAGAGACCCAGGCCGCCGATTGCTTATCAAGGGGATCGGAATTGAGGAACGACGTCGTCGGAAGGCGGTGGCACGAACTCGTCTTCGTCGATCCCAGCTCCGACTTTCCATGCAGCCGGTCACACCGAAGGTTATCACACCCACCATATTCGACGGTATTGCCGGCGTCGCCGCCGCTTTTAGCACGCGCACGGGAGGCGTCAGCGCACCGCCGTTCGATTCGCTCAACACGGGGCTCGCCGTCGGCGATGATCCTGACGCCGTCGCCGCGAACCGCGAACGCCTCGTCAGGGCGCTCGGCTTTGCATCGGCCGACCTCGTGCAGGCACATCAGGTGCACGGATCAGAAGTAGCCGTCGTCGATCGCATTCCAACCACCTTGCCGCGCGTCGATGGTCTCGTTACATCGGTTCGGGGTATTGTTCTGGGGATTTCGGCTGCGGATTGTGCGGCGGTTTTGCTTGCAGATCCGTCAGCCGGCGTAATTGGAGCGTGCCACGCCGGGTGGCGGGGTGCCGTGTCCGGCGTGATAGAGAACACCATCGAGCGCATGAAGGCACAAGGCGCCGAGTCAGACAGGATGGTAGCGTGGGTTAGTCCGTGCATCTCCGCCGCGGCGTTCGAGGTTGGGCCTGAGGTCGCCGGTCACTTTGCTTCAGACGAGATCAGCCCCGGGCAGGGAGACCGGTCATTCGTCGATCTCAAACTCCACATCCGCCGCAGACTTGAGCGAAGCGGCCTTCCCCCTAAGAACATATCCGTGGATAACGCCTGCACGTTTAGCGACAGGCAGCGCTTCTTCTCGCATCGCCGGGATCACGGTAATACCGGGCGGATGCTCGGTCTCATCGGCTTGAAAGCCTGACTTTCGGCGCATCGCCGGCGAAGTCGGTCAGTCTGCCCGCCTGAACCGCGCCATGACAGGGTGATGGTCGGATGGAGGCTCGCCGCCGGCCGACACAACCTCTGCATCCACGAGCTCGAAGAATCGATTGTCAAAGTAGATGTGGTCGAGTTTGATTTGCGGCTCATCCGCAGGGAATGTGTTGTGCCGTCCCCCAAAATCGTGCGCGGCGTAAACGGGTGTTAGAATCTCGATCCCCTCGATGATCGAGGCCGTGCGATCGTTCTCGCGTTGCTCGCGGTCGGGCAGCTCCTCAATGTTGTGGCCTGCAAACCGTTCAGGTACGGCGTTGAAGTCTCCGAT
>CAZRTY010000086.1:3047-8058 GCA_964603055.1 uncultured Rhodothermales bacterium
TTGGCATCCAGAATCACTATCTGAGCCAGTCGGTCGAGGTAAAACGCGTTGTACCAGAACGGATTTGGCGGCTCCTCGAGTACGATGCGTCGGTGATCGAGAACGGGTAGCCTCGACAATACCGCCTGACCTGAGTACATCCGCCCGAACTGGACCGACGGTCCGCCATATGGAAACGGCACATACCGTGCGTCCCAGTTCACAGCCATCGCGCCATTCGCATAGCCGCCGGCATCAGACAGCGCATCCATCTGCTGCACGTCGAATGACCGCTGAGATCCGAAGTCGATCTCCTGGAATCCGATAACGTCGGCGTCCATCGCGCGGAGTAGGTCACGAGCGGCAGAGAGGTTAGCGTCAAAGAGCTCGCGCGGCCTCGCCACCGGCCGGTTGTTCGTCATGCCCGAGAGGTAACCGATGTTGTACGTGGCCACGGTAAACGTATCGGGCAACTCCGACAGCGGCACCGCCGAGTACTCGACCACCTGCGTATCGTGCTCCGGACTATGGACGCGGCTCGACGCCCAGAGATAAAAGCTCACCAGGAGGAGGAAGAGGATGAGCAGGGTGCCGCCGGTCACGATAAGTGCGGTTCTCATTACCGGATTGGGATGGTGTGCCTCACTGCACGGCGATGCGGACGCGTCGATTCTGTCGTCGTCCCTCAGCCGTGGCGTTCGATGCGATCGGTCGTGTGTCGGAGAATGCGACGACCTCGATAAGCTCCGCCGTTAGGCCGTGCTCGTCGATGAGGTGCCGCGCCACGGCAGCGGCACGCCCGGCAGAGAGCTCCCAGTTAGTCGGAAACCGGTCCCGCATACCCGGCCCAAGTGGCACCGGGTCGGCATGGCCTTCTACGCGGATCGTACGTGCATTAGCAGGTAGCAGGTCAACGGCATCGGCCAGGCGGCGAGCGCCGGCCGTGGTCAGATTTGCCGTCGCAGGTTCGAACAAATCGTCGGCGGAAAAAACGGCGACCTCCGTGTACGGAACCTCGACATCAGAACTATCGCGGATCACCGCCAGGTCGAATTCAAGCTTGTTGATCCGCTGCTCGAGTATCCGGCGATCGCGGTAATACCGGCCCGTGTCGATGTCGTCGATGAACTGCAGCGAATCTTGCAGGACGGCAAGCTCGATTTCGAGCCGGCTGTTGGCATCGGCCAGTTCCTGTAATGCCGTGCGCTGTTCTTCGATAAGCTCACGTTGAGAGGCGCAGCCAGTGAGAAGCACAGCCGCGAGGACGAGTCCCGGAAAAAAGCGCATGCCAGGGTGTTGAATGACTAGCGGAAAATCACGCGGAGTGAGGTGTTGTCTCTTCAAGGCGCTTACCGGCAAAGATCAGCATCAACACGAACCCGAACCCGATCACACCGCAGATAATAACGCTCCAGATGGGATCGCCCGAGGAGGGGCCCAGCAGCTCACCCGATTCGCCGAGGTACGGCCAGAGAGCACGTAGCGCCCCGGCCATCAAACCGACCAGAACCGCCATCGTGATATCGTTAAAATAATCGAGCAGGTACTTGAGCAGCTTTGAGAACAAGCCCAACCCTGTAGCGGCACCGAGTACGAACACTGCTATATAAATGACATCGGCGGACCTGATGGCATCGAGTGACACCTCGTACATCCCCATAGCTTTCAGTAGGAAGCCGCCACTAACCCCTGGAAGAATCATCGCACAGATCGCGACTGCCGCGGAGCCGAAGACACGAAGAAGGCCGGGATCGGAAGCAAGTGACTGGGGAAGGCCCGACAAGAGGAAGCCGGCTATAGCCGCGAGAACCGCAATCATGATCTCGCGGGCTCCGTGCCGCTGGATGCTCTGCCATGGAACGAGAATAGACGCCGCGACAAGTCCAAAAAAGAGTCCCTGCGACTCATGAGGGTATGATTCAATGAAGCCCAGGATCACCATGGCGCCGACCAGAATCCCTGTGGCGATGCCTATCGCCAATGGTATCACAAATGCCCATTCCACCTCAATCAGATGGCGCCGGACATCGGCCGGATCGGCTCGAATGAGTCCACCTACTGCTGAGAATCCACTGCTTAGCGATTCAATTAGTCTTCGATAGACGCCCAGGACGAGCAGCATCGTTCCTCCGCTGATGCCCGGTACGATATCAGCTCCGCCCACGACCAGTCCGCGAAAGAACTGCTTGACGGATTCACCCTGTATAATCATTCTGAGTTCATTAAGGAGCGGAATAGCCTGGCTGCCGCCTCAGTACCGTGGCGGCGCATATCGAGCGGCAAAGACGTAATACAAAACAAGGGCAGACCCGTAAGCCTGCCCTTGCTCAAAATAATGCTTCCGACCGTTTTTAGCGATCCAGTCCGAGAATCGTCCGGATGCGTGCATCCCGGTATAAATCCGGGTAGGTGTGCGCGAACTCGGTTTTCTTATCCGGGTCAAGCCGAAAGGCCGTCTTCAGCGAGCGGATGCTTTCCTCCGGACGCCCCAGCGCAAACAACGCCTTTGCCTGCTGGAAATAAGCGCCGGCATTCTCCGGGCTCAGGTCAAGTGCGCTCCGGTAGGCCCGGAGAGCTTCCTCAAAACGGTGGTCTTCGAACAGGGTCTCGGCGTAGTCGAGCCAGGCCTCCCGGTTGGTGGGTTCGAGCTCAAGAACATGCTGGTAAGAGGAAATTGAGTCCTTCACCCGACCGGCATTATAGAGACTGTCGGCGCGAGCGTACCAGAACTCAGGAACGGATGAATCTAGCGCGATGGCTCGGCCAAAGCATTCTACCGCACCGGCATAGCGCTCCAGCGCGTCGAGCGCGCATCCTAAGCCGTACCAGGCCTCGGCGTAAAACTCATCGACATCAACCGCTCGACGAAAGTAATCGGCCGCAGCTCGGTAATCCTGCTTCTCATCGTATGCCAGAGCTACGTTGTAAAACGTAGGTGCATCGCCGCCTTCGAGCCGTACCACCTGCATGTAGTTCTCGATGGCCTCATCGAGCCGCTGCAGGTTGGCGAGTGCGTTTCCGCGGTTGTAATAGGCGCTTGCAAAATCATCCTGGATGGCAATCGCCATGTCATACGAATGAGCAGCCTCCTCGAAGCGCTCCATCCGGTTCAAGACGATCCCCCGGTTATACCAGGCGTCGTAGGAATACGGGTCGATATCAAGATGACGGTCGTAGCTGCGCAGGCTGACGTCATCGTTGCCCAGGCGGTCGTGGCAATAGCCGAGCTCGTACCAGACTTCCGGGTGCTCCGGGTTGATGTCGCCACACCGCTGGAAAAACTGAACCGCGTCCTCCACACGATCCATGCGCTCCATCGTCACGCCGAGGTTGAAAAACACCTCGTCGTTCAGTGGGTCGACCTCGCGCGCTTTCTTGAAGACCTCGACGGCTTCCTCCGACCGGCCGAGCGCATCCAACGTAATGCCTCTGTTGATGATGGTCTCGGTGTCAACCGGGTTCAGCATCAACGCCTGATCGTATGCCTCCAGCGCATCTTCGTGCTGCTCGAGGTGGTTCAGGATGATCCCCCGACGCATCCACGGATCAGACGAAAACGGTTGCTGGCGTATTAATCGATCGACAACGCCGAGCGCATCCTCAAGACGACCACGCTCGAAATAGAACGACGAGATATCCTCGAGAACGTCCGAGTCGAAATATGCCCCGTCGCCACCTTTTTCGTAGCTGTCCACGAGTTCATTCAAGCGTCCCTCATCAAAGGGATCTTCGAAATCATTGGGATCGAAGTTAAACATACCCGTCGGCTCGCCTAAACTCTCGCAGGGGCCATAAGCCACAGTGGCGGCACCCTTAATTCGTCGCTGTAAAGCTACAATTGCGAAAAGGTTCGCCGTATTATACAGGAGGTCGGTCCGAATGGCAATAAGTCGTCAGCCCCGCGGGCGTCATTCTCCCGGCTCGCCGAGTCACATCATCCCTGATTCCCCCACACATGCTGTTCGTAACCTTTGAAGGCATCGATGGGTGTGGGAAGTCGACCCAGGTCGAACGCATCCAGACCCGCCTATCCGCTGCATCGCACCGGTCGATCCTTCTGCGCGAGCCCGGCGGAACGAAGCTCTCCGAAGCCGTCCGCGGACTACTGCTCGATCCTGCGATGACGATCGACCCTTATGCCGAGATGCTGCTGTTTTCCGCAGCGCGTGCCCAACTCGTTCGCGAGGTGGTGACGCCGGCCCTTGCCGAAGGCACGATCGTGCTCAGCGACCGATTCTTTGATTCGACGGTCGCCTACCAGGGCGGGGGGCGGGGCGTTGAGACCTCCGAATGGCTTTCCGATTTCCAGCGGCGTATCACCGGCGGCCGCATTCCTGACCGTACCTACTATTTAAGGATCGATCCGGCGGTCGCACGTCAGCGCCAGTCAGACCGTGGCGAGGCCCAGGACCGAATGGAGGAAGAGAAAGACACGTTCTATCGACGGGTGATCGAAGCGTATGAGGCGATCGCCGCTCGGGAGCCTGATCGG
This sequence comes from uncultured Rhodothermales bacterium, assembly GCA_964603055.1. Classification (GTDB taxonomy): domain Bacteria; phylum Bacteroidota; class Rhodothermia; order Rhodothermales; family CAZKDQ01; genus CAZRTY01. Next base: position 7,519 of record CAZRTY010000086.1, read on the forward strand.
GTCCGCATCGTCGACGCAGGCCTGCCGGTTGAGGCCGTGGAAGCTGCAATCTGGGCGGATCTGCGCACGCTATTGACGAACGGTGCCGGAACTGGGGATAGCGCTTCCTGTTCGCCTAAATGAATAGGAAAGCGAGCCATGGAGTCACGCGTGCAGATCAACCGACAGTCGCCCCTCCCCACGCAACAACTGGAAGAGGTTAGGCGCGTTTTTGCGGAGCACCTGAGAGAACGAGGCCAACGTCAGACACCCGAACGTTTCGCTGTGCTGGAGGAGATGTACGCGACGGGTGATCATGTGGATGCCGACGAGTTATATATCCGACTGAAACAGAAAGGCACGCGGGTAAGCCGCGCCACGGTCTACAACACGCTCGAATTGCTGATCGAGAGCAAGCTGGTGGTACGACATCAGTTCGGGAACAGTCAGGCCAAGTACGAACGCGCGTACAGCTACTGGCAGCACGATCATCTCATCTGCATCGAGTGCAATGAGTTGTTCGAGTTCTGCGACCCCCGCATTCAGAGCATCCAGGAGATG
>CAZRTY010000087.1:0-3424 GCA_964603055.1 uncultured Rhodothermales bacterium
TGATCGACGAAGTCCGGCGACTACTGGATAGCGGCGTGCCGGCTGATGTCAACGCCATGCGCACGATCGGATATCGCGAGCCGGTACAGTATCTCCGCGGAGAGATCGACTATGAGGAAATGCGTCGCCTCATCAAACGGAATACTCGCCGGTACGCGAAGCGGCAGCTTACGTGGTTTCGCGGCGATGAGTTGAACGTCTGGCTTCCCGCTTCAACGTCGGTCGACGCGCTCTCCGAGGTTTTTCAGACTGGCGAGGCCCAGAATGTCTAACTTTGGGTCGTCGGGCCGATTCGTACCGTCAGGCGGACGCGCCGCCCTTCATCGTCCCACTTCGCCTCATCCGCCATACTCTCCATCAAGAAAACGCCGCGGCCGCGCTCGGCTGCGAGGCGTTCTTTCGATAGCGGATCGGCCACGTTTTGCCGGGAAAAGCCGACCCCCTGATCGGTAACCTGGATCGTTGCCTCGTTATGACGCGCCGTCAGCCGCACCTCGGCCCGGAGGTCAGGATTGAACTTGTTGCCATGCTCAACGGCATTGGTCGTGGCTTCGCTCGTCAACAAGACCAACCGGTAGACGAGATCGTCGTCCTGGTAGAACTCCGAAAAGAAACCGTCAGCAACTTCGACGAGCCATTCAAGTGCCTCGAACGTACTCGGCAGGCTCAGCTCGAGTGTATTGTCGCTGCGATGAGCTTTCATCGGCGTTCATTCTGGGCTGATGGAAATGGCGTCGAGTAGTGATGCAAGGCGTTGAGTAAGTGTTCGCCGATCGAATTGCCTCACGAAATCGGCGTCCGGTTGTGGCGCGGCACCGTCCAACCACTCATCATAAAGTTGGTCGAGCGCCCCGGCGATCTCCTCGGGAGCATCCGGATCGGTCGTTATGGCGGAATTGTACCGGTTTAGCAGGTCACGTGCGGCTCCGTCGGGGACGAGCGCAAGAATGCGCCGACCCGTCCCGATGTACTCAAACAGCTTTCCAGTCGAAATCGATTCGGCACCCGGCCGTCGTCCAATCATCATCCACAAAACATTCGAGCGAAGTTGCAGGCGGACCGCGTCTGCGTGCTCGAGATATCCGTGGAATGTCAGGATCTCCGAGAGGTTCAGGTCGCGCGCCAGATCGAACGCGTAAGACGGCAACGTACCCGCAAAATCGATCCGGAGGTGACGGCGGGCATCGGGCCGGCGCTGGAGAAAATGCGCGCACGCTCGAAGGAAGGAGTCGGGGCGTTGCGCATCGTAGAAGATGCCCGTGTACGTGACGCGAAATACATCCCCTTCCGGTTGAATGCTTTCGGTGAGGTCTTCGGGATCGAAGCCTTGCTCGATCACATCGACGTGCTTTCCGACCCGTGTTGAGATCGCGGATGCGATGACCGGATTGATTGTCACGATCGCGCGGGCCGGGTTGGTCGCCCATCGCTCCATCGATCGATGGAGGCGATCATGGAGAGACGTGGGATATACGTGGCGCGGGTTGTCGAGCCAGTCATCCCGGTAGTCCAGCAGCAGCGGGACGTCGTGACGGCGGCTCAGCGCTGCGCCGACGAGGTGTGCCGTGTAAGGAGGCGCCGTGCTCAAGATGGCATCAAATCGATGCTTACGCACGAGACGGTTGCCCTCCCTCACGGCAAATGGCAGCCAACCGATTTTGTTGTCGGGGATAAAAACCCATTGACTGAGCTCAGACATCGTCTTGCGTCGCGATTCCTCAGGCAACGCCACCGTTTTGCTCTGCCTAAAGATTCTGGTGGGATCGACGCTCCCCGTCCGACTGACTTCGATCTCGCGCTCATCAACCTCCTCTGCGAGCGAGGCGTCAAAGGCGAAGTAACCTCCCGGCCGGACCGTCAAAACCGTTGGCGTCCAACCGTTGTCTGGCAGGTACTTGACAAAGCGCGCGATGCGCTGGACGCCGCTCAGCCCCATGGGCGGGAAGTAGTAAGCGATGACGAGTACGCGCTTCGGGGCTATGCTCGCGGTATCTCGGGTCATGCGCTCACACGCGAAGCAGCTCCTTCGTCGATGTCGTCAGAACTTCAGCTCCGCTCTCGCCAACGACCACTAGGTCTTCAACGCGTACTCCAAAACGTCCCGGTACGTACACGCCCGGCTCGAGTGTCACCACGCTGTGCTCGGGAATGATACCTTCGGCGTTGTGAGAGACGCGTGGCCATTCGTGCGTTTCGAGTCCGACGCCATGACCAAGGCCGTGCTGAAAATACTCGCCGTAGCCGGCCTCCCGGATGACCTCCCTCGCTGCGGCATCGAGCTGGACGGCTTCGACGCCCGCCCGTGCTTCCTCGGTCGAGCGAAGCAATGCTTCCACAACGACATCGTAAACGCGGATCGCTTCCTGATCGGCAGGCTCGCCGACGGAAATGGTTCGCGTCATGTCTGACGCATACCCGTCGACGACGCAGCCGAAGTCGAGCACCACAAGATCGCCGCGTTGCAGCCGTCGGGCTGACGGCCGGGCATGCGGCAATGCGCCGTTTGGCCCTGATGCAACGATGGGTTCAAAGGCCATCCGCTCGGCCCCGAGCCTGAGCTGACGGTAGACGATCTCCGCGGCGAGCTCGGCCTCGGTCATGCCTTCGCGAACAACCGACAGCAGCTCGCCGAAGACGGTGTCGGTGATCTTCTGCGCCCGCCGAATGGCATCGACTTCAAACGGCGACTTACGAGCGCGATGTTCTGCCAGCACGCGGCTCTGGCCGATGAACTCGGCACTCGGCGCCGCGGCCATGAGATCCCGATGCGCCTTGACGGTGAGCGCATCGTGCTGAAAGAGGATGCGCTCCGCCTCAGCGAGCAGATTGAGTTCGCTGACGTGCTCGAACAGCGGTCCGGAGGCAATCGCCACTTCGGCGTCACTCACTTCCTGAGCTGCCTGCACTCGATAGCGCCCATCGGTGACCAGCGTGGCGCGATCGGATGTGATCACCACGACGCCGTTCGAGCCGCTGAAGCCGCACAGCCAGCGGACGTCCGCAAGGTCAGTTACAACCGCGGCGTCGACTCCGGCGTCGGACGCGATGCGGCGGAGGACGTCGACTCGCTGCATCAGGAGCGCGTGCTGTAATTCGGCGACTCCTTCGTGATCGCCACGTCGTGCGGATGGTTCTCGCGGATTCCCGATGCCGTCACGCGTACAAACTGTGCTTTCTCGTACAGATCGGCGACCGTGGCACAGCCGCAGTATCCCATCGCCGCGCGCAATCCCCCAATCATCTGATACATGACTTCGCTCAGGGTCCCGCTATAGGGTACGCGGCCTTCGATGCCTTCCGGGACGAGCTTCTTGATGTCGTCCTCTGCATCCTGGAAATACCGATCCTTGCTGCCCGACTGCATCGCGCCGACCGAGCCCATGCCGCGGTAGCTCTTATACTTGCGGCCTTCGTACAGGATGGT
>CAZRTY010000087.1:3524-8035 GCA_964603055.1 uncultured Rhodothermales bacterium
GAACGGTCTCGATGACGTTCCGCTGGTGACCGTGGGCCGTATCAACGGCAACGATATCAACCTCGGCTTCGACGAGTGCCGAGATACGGTCGAGGATATCCGGCGTCACACCGACCGCCGCGCCTACGCGCAGTCTCCCGTGATCATCCTTGCACGCGTTCGGAAACTTCCGCCTCTTCTCGATATCCTTGAAGGTAATCAGGCCACGGAGCAAGCCGTCGTCGTCGACAACCGGGAGCTTTTCAATCTTATGCTCCTGCAGAATCTGCTCGGCCCGATCGAGGTTCGTCCCGATGGGTGCGGTGACGAGGCCATCCTTCGTCATCATCGTGTGCAGCTTGACCCGACCATCCGACTGGAAGCGGAGGTCACGGTTCGTGACGATGCCGGCCAGGCGCCGGTCGCGGTCGACGATGGGGATACCTCCGATAGAATAGCGCGCCATCAAACGGCGGGCGTCGGCAACGGTATCGGTCGGCGAGAGCGTAATCGGATCAAGAATCATCCCGCTCTCAGAACGTTTGACACGGCGCACCTCGGTGGCCTGCTTCTCGATGGACATGTTCTTGTGCAGGATGCCGATCCCACCCTCGCGCGCCATCGCGATGGCCATCTCCGCCTCGGTGACGGTATCCATCGCTGCCGACATAATGGGGATGTTCAGCTCGATGGTCTTCGTGAGCCGAGTGCCGATGTCCACCGTACGCGGCATGACTTCGGACCGGCCGGGAATCAGGAGGACGTCGTCGTAGGTGAGACCCTCCAGGACGATTTTCGATTGAGGTAGGCCGTTTAGCGGTTGCATCTGTCTGGATTACTTGAGTTTGACCAGTCGTCGCAGTCGGCGAATTTCATGATCCTTGAGCCGACGCCACTTACCGCGCCGTAAACCGGTTACCGTTAACCCGGCATAGTTGACGCGCTCGAGTTTGAGAACGCGGTGCCCAATGGCCTCGATCATACGCCTGACCTGGCGATTCCTTCCTTCATGAATGCGAAGTCCGATATGAGAACGGCCTTCAGGGGGTATAAAAGCGACTTCATCGGCGCGCGCCGGGCCGTCGTCTAATTCGACGCCAACGCGGAGGCGCTCGAGTTCGTCATTGCTCAGGGGCCGCTCGGTCTGAACGGAATAAAGCTTATCGACTTCGAAGCTCGGGTGCATGAGCCGGTGCGCGAGTTCGCCGTCGTTGGTTAGAAGAAGCACGCCTGTCGTTTCGCGGTCGAGGCGGCCCACCGGGTAAATGATGTTCTGGCGCGCTTCGGGCAGATCGATTTTGTCGAGCACGGTCTCCCTTCCCCTCTCATCCGATGTGGTCGTAACCACGCCGGCCGGCTTGTTCAAGAGGATGTAGTGATGCCCGAGGGGCGTAACTCGCCGGCCATTGACTTCTACGACGTCGTCCTCCGCAACGCGAGTGCCCATCTCCGTGACCACCTCGCCGTTGACCTTCACGACGCCGTCGCTAATAAGCTCATCCGCTTTTCGGCGCGACGCCACGCCGGCTCGCGAAAGAAATCGATTCAGGCGCTCAACGGCCTTCGGTTTCTCCGCCTTCCGGCCTTCCCTCGCCTTCAGGTCCGCATTCTCGTTACGCCGTGGCCTCATCCCCTTCCGAGCTGTCAATTTGTCGATCGTCCTTGTTCGTGATGTCCGATTCACTCACTCGCCCGAGTGCATCCTCCTGTTCCTGTACGGAAAGAAGTTGTGCACGCTCCCGATCGAACGCCGGATCATTCAAAATCTCTTCTACCTCACGGAGCGTCGGCATCTCCTCGAGCGAGGCGAGCCCGAACTGTTCGAGAAAGTTTGGCGTGGTGCCATATAAAAGCGGGCGACCTACCGCTTCACTCCGTCCGACGACGTCGATGAGATGTAAGTCGAGGAGTTTGCGAACCGCGTAATCCGAGTCGACACCGCGGATGAACTCGATCTCGGGCCGCGTGACCGGCTGACGATATGCGATGATGGCGAGCGTCTCGAGGAGGGAGCGCGACAAGCGCCGCGATCTGTCGGTCTGGAAGTAGGCCTTGACGTAGTGCGACACGCTGCTGTCGGTTGCAAGGCGGAAGCCTCCTCCCCACCGATTGATCCGCAACGCGCGTCCCGTATCGGCATACTCCGTGTTGAGCACCGCGATAGTATCCTCGACGTCGCTCTCGGCGACATCGTCAGACCCCGTTACGCTCGAGAATGTCGCTGCGATCTGAGCAGCCGTCACCGGCTCTTCTGCTGCGAAGAGAATCGATTCCGTTGCGCGTTTCAGCTCTATGTGAAGGCCGGCCGCGATGTCCGTTAGTTCACCTTGCATGTCCATTCACGTCACCTCGCTTCCCATTGGAACCGTTCAAATTGTCCGCCGCTGATTCGAGATAGAACTCCGTTGGATCCTCCGGCACGAGCACCAGGACAACACCTTGCCGCGCGAGCTCGAGCACGGCCAGGAAGGTCGTGATGATGAACGCTCGGCTGCGGCGGGACACGAGTGGCCCGAAGCCGACACGCCCCAGTTCTTGTAGCCGGGCGATGATGAACATCTGCTGCTCCTCGATCGAGTAATCCTCGCGTTCCAGCGCGTGAACGGGTTCGTCTGGCACGTGAGTGAGAATCCGGCGCAGCGAACCGATCAGGTCAAACACGGACGCGTCGACTTTGGTGGATTCAGTCGCATCGACGATCTCGGCATCCTCAGCTGCGAGGCCGCGGGTAAAGACGTCATCCCGCTCGGTTTTGAGGTCGGTCAGCCGCTGCGAGGCCTCCTTGAACCGGACGTACTCCAGCAGGCGCTCGACGAGTTCGCGCCGCGGGTCAATGGGTTCGCCCTCCTCATCGAGCTCCGGCGTGGGCAGCAGCATGCGCGCTTTGATGTTGATCAACATCGCGGCCATGTACAGAAACTCACCGACCGCGTCCAGGTCGATCTTCTCGAGCACGCGGACGTAGCTCAGGTACTCATCCGCAATCTGGGCGATCGGGATGTTGAAGATGTCCAGCTCGTCGCGCCTGATAAAGAAAAGCAGGAGGTCGAGCGGCCCTTCAAAGTCTTCGATGTGGACGCGGTACATCGCCACTGAGATACGCCTACGTGCGTTCGCGGAACCAGGCTACCGTGCGAGCGATGCCGTCTTCGAGCGTGACCTCCGGCTGCCAGCCGAGCTCGAGCGTCGAATAGTCGTAACTCAAGATCGAGCGTCGCTGCTCGCCCGGCTTGGCCTCGCCATGCTCTTCCGGGATGCTCTCGTCGATATTGTCGCGAATCAAGCGGAAGAGATCGTTGACGCTGGTCTCTCGCGACGTGCCCACGTTAAAGATGCCGCTGCCGGCGTAATCAAGTGCGGCGGTGTTGGCTCGAACCACGTCTTGCACAAAAACATAGTCGCGGGTCTGCTCGCCGTCACCGTAGATGATCGGCTGCTTGCCGTCCAGCATACGCTCCGCAAAAATTGCCACGACGCCGGCCTCGCCATACGGATTCTGGCGGGGTCCGTAGACGTTCGCGTACCGCAGAATAACGTGGGAGATGTCGTACTGCTTCTCATAGAAGAAGAGATACTTCTCCGTCGTCAGCTTCGTGATGCCGTACGGAGACAACGGACGCAGCGCATGCTCTTCATCCTGCGGCACATAGTCAGGCTCCCCATAAATAGCCCCGCCCGTCGAGGCAAAGATGACCTTCTTGAGGCCACTCTCCCGGCCTGCCTCCATCAAATTCAGAAAGCCACGCACATTAACATCGGCGTCGAATGACGGGTCGGCCACGGAGCGTCTCACGTCCATCTGGGCGGCGTGGTGGCAGAGCACGTCGAAGCGTTCGCGGCGGATGAGATCGGCAGCGTCGCTCGACCGGATGTCAAACCGATGGAGTGTTGCCCGGTCGCTGATATTCTCTTCGCGGCCGCCCGACATGTCGTCGAGGATGTGGACTTCATGGCCACGCTCGATGAACGCATCGACGACGTGAGATCCGATAAAACCGGCGCCGCCGGTGACGAGGATTTTCATGTGTGAGGGATGGGATAAAATTAATTCTGCGGCATGAGCGTGACGGTCGAAAACCGCTCGGGATCGAAGAGCTCGCCGGCGAGCCGCTGCACGTCTTCTTCCGTTACGTTATCGATCTGCTCAAGGACGTCGTCGAGGGTGAAATAGCGTTCGTAGTACAGTTCAGTGCGGCCCAGGCGCATCATCCGGTTGCTCATGTTTTCAAGGCCGAGCATCAACGAACCTTTTACCTGGCTCTTGGCTTGATTGAGCATGCGGCGGCTTACGGGCTTTTCGGCAAGTGCGGTTAGCTCACGGAAGATAAGCTTTACCGATCGGTCGACGCGCCCGGGATCAGTTGCCATGTACACGCCGAAGTCGCCCACATCTGAATGCATGTTCGCGAATGAATAGATGCTGTAGCAGAAGCCGTAGCGTTCGCGGATGTTCTGGTTGAGCCGGCTCGACATGCCGCCGCCCAGGATGGTGTTCAGGACGGACATCGTGGCACGCCGGTCGTCAGAGGCCG
>CAZRTY010000088.1:0-3474 GCA_964603055.1 uncultured Rhodothermales bacterium
ATGAGGAAGCCCGAAGAAACAGTGTGCAGAACAGAAATGTCCCTTAAACTACATCAACCCGTATTTTTCACGGCCGGTTCGAGGGATTGGCGGTTTCGGAAGGAGTTAATCTGCCGGATATTCGGATAAAGGCGGCCAACATTCAGCGTCGCCTGCTTGATGCGCGCCTGCGCTCCGCCGCGATATCACTTGGGACTCCCGGCGAGACGTAAGGGCTATCCTCGACGAAGAATCGCCATGGGAGGTCAATCCCACGTGTGATGCCGATGCGGCAAGACGTCGATATCGCGCATGGCGTGACCTCGGGATCCGTCGCAAAATATAGCGGCGGCTCGGTAAGCATGATGCCGTGCTGGCTCTTGTCGATGCCAAACGCCTGCGTAAGCTTACCCGGCCCGTTTGCGAGCTCGCGTTCGTTCCTCGCCGCAGGCCTGCCCTCGTACATGAGGTCGATGCCGCGCACGGGTTCGACGGCCCGAATGAGAACCGCACCGCCTACGCCTTCGCGCTCCGTTACCACGTTGAGCAGCCAGTACATCCCGTAAATCAAGTAGACGTAGGAGGTGCCTGCCTTTGCAAACAGATCGTAGCCGCGGCCATCAGGCTTGATTAGGCCGGTATGCCGGTCGACGATGCCCCACCCGTGAAATGCAGGGTCATCCTGGGTGTATGCCTCGGTCTCAACGACTCGTCCCATCCGGAGACCCGTCGCGTCGTCTCGAACCAAAAATACGCCCAGCATATCTCGGGCTACATCGAGCGTCGGCCGGTCGAAAAAGTCGGTAGCAAGTGGTGTCAGCGTCATTGAGCGTGGTTGCGTCTCCGTATGTTGCGAAGGCTTTGCAGGTTCGGGAAGTTATAATCCGGTATCGTGGGTTCGGCCCACGAGCCCTCTACGCAGTATTTCATCACAAACCGACCGTCTGCTACGTGAAGTCGTCCATCCTCGAACGTATCGAACGCAAGCTCGGCCTCGAGACCAACAGGCCCGTTTTCTTTGTATCCGCCGCATTCGTCGTCGTATTCCTCCTGCTGGGAACGGTGTTCGGCGAAATGACCGCGCGTGTATTTGGTACCCTCGCAGGATATATCGCCCACGGCCTGGGGTGGTTCTACATTCTCGCGGTTACGCTGATCGTCGGATTTGTTGTATGGATTGCGATCAGCCGGTACGGCCGTATTCGCCTTGGCCCGCCCGGGTCGAAGCCCGACTACAATAATGCCACCTGGTTTGCGATGCTGTTCACGGCCGGTATCGGTACGGTGCTGATGTTCTACGGCGTCGCGGAACCGATCACTCATTACATGAACAGTCCGCTCGTCGAGAATCAGTCCCGCGAAGCAGCTCAGGAAGCCATCAACTTTTCTTTCTACCACTATGGACCGCACGCGTGGGCCGTTTTCAGTCTTGTCGGGCTTTCACTGGCTTATTTCTCCTATCGGCGGGGGCATCCGCTCAGTATTCGCGCGGCTTTTTATCCCCTTCTAGGAAAGCGCACGGAAGGTGTCGCCGGCCATGCTATCGACACTTTCGCCGTACTCGGCACGATATTCGGCGTCTCAGTCTCGTTGGGCCTTGCCGCGTCACAATTCACAGCCGGTCTCGATCATGTAACGGGCATTGGTAACACGCCGCTCATCCAGACGATCGTCATTGCCGGCATCACCTTCTTCGCCATCTTATCGGTCGTGCGCGGACTCGACGGTGGAATTAAACGGCTGGGTCAGCTGAACATGATCCTCGCCCTAATATTGCTGGCGTTCGTTTTCGTCGTTGGCTCGACGGCGTCGCTCATGAACGCGTTCGTACAGAACACGGGCTTTTATCTTCAGAACTTTATCCGCACTGCATTTTGGACCGAGGCCTACCGCGGCGGTGGTTGGCAAGAGCGCTGGACACTCTTTATTTGGGCGTGGCAGATCTCGTGGGCGCCGTTCGTGGGGATGTTTATCGCGCGGATATCGAAAGGCCGCACCATCCGTGAGTTTGTGATGGGCGCGCTGATCGCTCCCGCGCTCTTTACATTCTTCTGGTTTACGGTCTTCGGCAATACGGCAATCAATCTCGAACGAGCCGGCGCCGGTCTTGGTGACGTCGTATTAAACAACCTGCCGATCGCGCTTTTTGCGATGCTCGAGCAGTTTCCGCTGGCGTCGATCGTGTCTGTAGTGGCGCTGGTAGTGGTTTTTCTCTTCTTCGTGACATCGTCCGACTCCGGCTCGCTGGTTGTTGACATGATCACCGCGGGCGGCCGAACGGACGCCCCGACGAGGCAGCGCGTCTTCTGGGCCACGACGGAAGGAGCGATCGCGGCCGTACTTCTCCTGGCCGGCGGAATCGTTGCGCTGCAGAACGTGGTGACAGTCATGGGTCTTCCGTTCTGCATCATACTCCTGCTGATGGCTGTGAGTCTGGTCAAAGGACTTGAGACGGATCCGGAGGCCGAGTTGCTCAATCCTTCTTCTCCGCCGGGCGTTTCCGACAATCTCGATCCCGTGACCGATCCAGCCGTTACCTCATCGCGGCCTGAATAATGCTGGTCAGGATCGGGCGCACGCCGTCGATCACGAACTGCACCGCGATCACCGTCAGCAATAGACCCATGATCCGGGTGATGACGTTCAGGCCGGACTTCCCGAGATACTGAACGAATCGTGGTGCGGAGCGCAGTGTGAAGTAGATGGTGCCGAGGACGATCAAGACGGCGATGACGACGGCAACGATATGTAGCAGCGTCTCGGCTCCCGACATCAGTACCATCACCGTGGTGATGGAACCAGGCCCCACGATCATTGGAATGCCGAGCGGGGTGATGGCGACATCATCCTGATGCATGGCCTCGCGCGTTTCCTCAGGCGTCGACTTGCCGCGCGAGCGCTTGGCCTGCAGCATGTCCATCCCGATGCCGAAGATGACGAGTCCGCCGGCAATCCTAAACGCATCGATCGTAATCCCGAAGACGGCAAAAATACCACGGCCGATCAATGCGAAGACGACCAGCACGGCGATGCCCGTCAGGATGGCAACGCGCAGCGTATGCCGTTGACGATCGGCCTCATATTCTTGCGTCAGCGATAGATAGACCGGCGCAACGGCGATGGGGTTGATGATAGCGAAGAGCGACGTGACGCAGAGTAGTGCGAACGTCCAGATTCCGTCGGGGAGCATTCCAACCGTTCATTTTATGAATCGCCCTCCGACGAAACCCGTCCGGCACAGTTTCCATCAGGGAACGTGTTTTCCCACGGATATCAGGAGCCACACGGTGACATGACAGGCTCCCGAACGACTCAAATCATCTCGACCGCGACCGCCGTACCGCCGCCCGTTCCGTGACAGATCGATGCGAGTCCGCGAGCATCGCCTCGGCGCTTCATCGCATGAAGGAGGGTGGTGATGATGCGCGCGCCCGATGCGCCTATCGGATGACCGAGCGCGATGCCGCCGCCGTGCACGTTCAACTTGTCGTACGG
>CAZRTY010000088.1:3574-7976 GCA_964603055.1 uncultured Rhodothermales bacterium
ACCATCCGCCGGCGAGTATGCGTGCCATTGGGGTGAGGCCCAGTCGTTCGACCGCCGCCTCGCTTGCGACTAGCAATGCGGACGCTCCATCCGAAATCTGGCTGCTGTTGCCGGCCGTCAGTACGCCGTCCTTTTGAAACGCAGGCCGAAGATCAGCCAGGCTCTCGAGCGTGGTCTCCGGTCGGATCCCTTCGTCGTGGTTCAGCGAAACAGGGCCCTTGCGAGACTTGATCTCAACCGGCACGATTTCGTCGTCAAACCAGCCCTTCTCGCTCGCCTCGGCTGAACGCTGTTGCGAGTGCGCGGCGACCTCGTCCAGGTCGCGCCGCGTGATACCATGCTCGGCAGCAAGACGCTCGGTCTGCGTTCCCATTGCCTCCCCGCTCATGGGATCAGTCAAGCCGTCGTTCAGCATAAGATCGATGAGTCCCTCCGGCGAGCCGAGCAGAAACTTATATCCCCAGCGCGCGCGTGACGTGAGGTAGAAGCCGGTGTTCGACATGCTCTCGGTACCGCCGGCGAGGATGAGATCCGCCTCGCCCGCCTTGATCATCGTCGCGGCATTCATCACGGCCATCATACCCGATGAGCACACCATGTCAACTTGCATGCCGTCGACTTCAGCAGGGATTCCCGCCTTGAACGCCGCTTGTCGCGGGATGAGTTGTCCGTGGCCGGCTCGAAGCACGTTGCCAAAAATGTAGAAGTCGAGCTCACCACCTGAGACATTGGCACGCTCAAGTGCAGCCTTCATCACGATCGATGCCAGGTCGACAGGCGAATGATCTTTGAACGAGCCCCCAAAGCGCCCGATGGGTGTACGGACGGCCGAGATGATGTATGCGGGTGTCATTGGCTATGAAAAGCTGGGATTAAATTAGACGTCGAATCGTGAGTCACAAAGCTACAAACAGCGGCTCGAAGCGCTTCCGCGGCGAGACGGATCTTTCCGGAATCCGACTGACGCCCTCATACACGGAGGTGGTTCTCGAGGTCGGCGCGGAAATCATCGGCGGTCGTGACGGGTGCGCTACACGCGAAGTCCCGGCAGACATACGCCGTAGCGTTTCCGCCGAGAGATCGTTGCTCCGAAGTGAACGGCGCGAGTTCAGAAAGCTGATCGGCGCTAGACGCTGACTTCCTCAGGACGACCGCGCGTGGCAGATACCGATCTCGCAGTGCCTCATCCATTGCGGAAGTTCCTTCACCTTCGCTGATCACGATCTCGATAGACGGGCCAAGCCAGAAGTCGAGCCCCACGAGCAGCCCGGTCATGGCAGATGGGATCTGCGCCAGGAGTCCGGCGGCACTTCGAATGAGCGCCGTAGCGGATTCTTCGTAGCTCACATTGCCTGTCATTCGGCCGAGCCGCATCAAGTTGTACAGCGAGACTGAGTTTCCCGACGGGATGGCGCCATCCCCAAACTCCTTCTGCCGAACCAGCAATTCTTCACCGCCGTCCGATGTAAAGAAGAAGCCGCCGCCGTCGTGATCTTCAAACAGCTCGGACTGCCGGGCCTGCAACTCTACTGCTTTCTCAAGCCATGCGACCTTAAACGTTGCCCGGTAGAGTTCGAGCATCGCCCATATCATGAACGCATAGTCGTCAACAAACCCTTCGATTGCCGCTTCGCCATCTCGATATCGGTGAAGCAATTGTCCGTCGAGGTATAACTTGTCGAGGATGAAACGCGCAGCCTCTTCGGCTCGAGCCGTATACGACGGCTCATTGAAGACGAATCCTGCCTGGGCAAGTGCCGCGATCATGAGGCCATTCCAATCGGTCAGGATCTTGTCATCGAGCAGCGGCCGCACCCGCCGTGATCGATGCTTCAGCAAGTCCTGCCGAATGCTTTCCCATCGCGTTCGCCCGGCTTCATCCCATTCATCCAGATCGTCAGGATGCAAAACATTCGCCCCGGTACGGCGCCGCGTGGCCTCGTCTTCGAAGTTTCCCTCCTCCTCCATCCCGAACCGATCAACAACGAACCGTGCGTCGTCGGCTGAAAGCACAGCACGCACCTCGTCCGTCGTCCACACATAAAACTTTCCCTCTTCCCCCTCGCTATCAGCATCTTCAGCCGAGTGGAAAGCACCCGCGTCATCGCTAAGATCACGAAAGACATACTCGATGATCTCCTCGGCCGTCGTTCGGAAGAAAGCATCACCTGTTGCCTGGAACGCCTCGGTGTACGCCATGATCATCAGTGCCTGATCATAAAGCATCTTCTCGAAGTGTGGCAGAAGCCACCGCTGATCGGTGGCGTAGCGATGGAATCCGTACCCCGCCTGGTCGAAGATGCCGCCCGACCGCGTGCGTCGAAGTGTGTGCGCTACGATCGTCAGTGCGTCTTGATCGTTGGTGCGCGTCGCATAGCGAAGCAGAAACAGGAGATTGTGGGGTGTTGGGAATTTAGGCGCGGAGCCAAACCCGCCGAACCGCTCATCGTAGCGCGACGCAAGTGCCGTAAACGCATCCTTGAGAATTGACGCGGTAGGCAATTCGTCTGCGGCCTCCAATCTGGCGGCCCGTTTAAGCGACGACGTAATCGAGGTTGCAGATTCGACGACCTCATCCCGCCGATCAATCCACGCTTGCTTGAGCGCTGGAATCAACTCGAGCATACCCGGACGTCCACCGCGACCTTCCTTCGGGAGATACGTCTCTACGTAGAACGCCTGTTTGTCGGGGGTGAGGACGACGGTGAGCGGCCAGCCGCCACGGCCCGTTGCCATCTGGCAGACGGTCATGTAGATCTGGTCGACGTCTGGCCGCTCCTCGCGGTCGACTTTAATGTTGATGAACGCATCGTTCATGAAGCGGGCGACCTCCTCGTCCTCAAAACTCTCATGCGCCATCACATGACACCAATGGCACGTGGCGTAACCGATCGACAGGAAGATTGGCTTGTCTTGCCGGCGTGCCGCCTCGAACGCTTCCTCCGACCATGGATACCAGTCGACGGGATTGTCCTTGTGTTGGAGCAGGTACGGACTCTTCTCGCGGCTCAGTCGGTTCATCGGCGGTAATCGTTAAGGGAAGCTCGAGGCGGATACTCTGCCCGGGCCACAAATGGTTCTGGCTCAGGACACCTCTCGATGTGTTGATACAGATGTCAACCGGGCAGCTTCAGCCCGATCAGAATATCCATCACGTTCGTATGCGTTGGTCCGGTTTCGACGAGCGCATTCATTTTCCGCAACGCCGGATAGACATCATTACGGCGTAGCGCGCTCTTGATGTCGATCCCGGCATCGCGAGCGCGTGCTGACGCAAGATGATCCGAGATTCCGCCGGCTGCGGTCGTCGGGCCGTCGATACCGTCGGTGCCTGCGGCAAGTACGAGGCAGGGGCTTGGCGACGACGCGAGTTCAAGTGATGCCGCAAGTGCAAGCTCCTGATTGCGTCCGCCACAGCCATGATCGGCGGCCAGCGTGACCGTGGTCTCGCCGCCCATGAGCAAGCACGTCGGCTTGTCCACTTGAAGGCCGGCCAAGCGACGCCCGATATTACGGCCGGCGTTCGACGCCTCCCCCATCAGCGAATCTGGTTCGAGGATGACGTTATATCCCAGAGCCGTAGCTTCGTCCGAGGCAGCGTCGAGCGCATTGGAGTTCGCAGCGATTATGCGATACGAGGCGCGGCGAAGGCGGGGATCGTCGGGCTTGAGCGTCTCCGCTACCTCGCCTCTCGAGCCGGCCTGCAGATGTTCACGGACGGACTCAGGAAGGGATCGCTGAAGCTGATATTTATCGATGACGTCAAATGCATCCTGATAGGTCGACAAGTCGCCGACGGTGGGTCCGCTCGCGATGACGGAGGGATCGTCGCCTCGCACGTCTGAGATCGCGAGCGAGATGGATGTTGCGGGATGAATCGCCGCAGCAAGTCGCCCGCCGCTCACGCTCGAAATATGCTTCCGAACCGCATTCACCTCATCGATAGAAGCGCCGGACACGAGAAGAAGCTCGTTCAGATGCAGTGCGTCATCGAGTGAAATACCGTCCGCGAAATCAGCGAAGAGCGCCGAGCCGCCGCCTGATATCAGCACGATCACGACATCGCCCTCCTCAGCAGATGACGCCAGGCTAAGGAGCTTGCGCGTAGACGTCACGCTATCGCTGGTCGGGTGCGGATGGCCGCCGGGCAGCAACTCGATCGACCGGGGCTGAAGTTCAGCGGGCAGGTTTCGGAGATAAGCTATCGGCACGATGACCGACCCGTAATCTATCGTCAACCCTTCGATGGCTTCCAGGCCGCACGCCATCGCTGCAGCTGCTTTCCCAAATCCCACGACAACAACGCGGTTTGCATCGCGCACGGCGTTCAGGATCAACGCGCGGACACCGGACTGCTGCATCAACGACTGCGGACGTACTCGTTTGATCGCCGCTTGAAAGA
>CAZRTY010000089.1:0-7923 GCA_964603055.1 uncultured Rhodothermales bacterium
GGAAGAGACACTACCGGTTGCCAGTACAAAGCCGAGCAATAGCGATAGCATAATAGATCACCTATGTGTGGTGGTTGATATCGGATAAACTGCCGCTGCCGGACGTGCAGCAGGTTAAGGAGTAATGATGCCCTCGTGCATAGGGGATTTCCCTACACGGTCGGATCGATGTCGGTGTTAGCGCCATCGCCCTCCAACAGGTCGTCGAGAAGTTCTTCTTCTTCGGCAACGGGCAGATCCATCTCCATTCGGTCATTGAGTTGCAGGATGACGAGTGCGCCAACGCATAACGCCGCTTCAGCCTGAGCGCCCGTGGCCGCACCGCCGAGTGGCGATACGTGCTTCACGGTCCAGCCTTTTGCGAGCGCGTGGTTGAGCTCGTCAAGCCCGTCAGTACCGGTCGGTCCGGCGAGTACCAGATGTGCCTTCTGTTTTAACATGAGGATATTACTCCTGCTTTTTCAGTCGCGGCCAACGCGGAGTCCACCGTCGTGTTTGCTACCGACTGGCAACATCTGCATTGCTCATTCACCGCCGTGCGGGGAACGCACGACGTGTCGCGGCCTATCAGCCGGTGCTTAATAGTCTTCCGGACTAAGGCAGAATCGGGGACTAAAATCAGTACCTACGGCTGGACCTCGCAGTTTTAATGGCTCGAATCGGACTCATATACGATCTCTTTGAGGACTATCCCTGGAAGCCGGGTGAACCGGTGGATGCCGATGCCGAGTACGAGCCTCCTGAGACGGTCGACGCGCTCGAACAGGCGATCATCACGCTCGGTCACACGCCCGTCCGCGTGGGCACGGCGTATGATCTGTTCCGGAAGCTGGACGGGCTGCGGCTGGATGCGGCCGTGAACATTACTGAGGCGGCGCATAGTCGCAATCGAGAGGCGTACGCGCCGGTGTTGCTCGAGATGGCTGGGATCCCGGCGGTGGGATCCGACGCGCTTTCGATGTCGCTGAGTCTCGACAAAGCATGGACCAAAGACCTGGCCGTGGCGGCAGGTATTCGCACGCCGGCCTACCGGGTGTATGGATCTGCCGATGCCGTGGACGCCGGCGACCTTCCCGGACCGTTCCCTTTGTTCGTGAAGCCGCGTTATGAGGGCTCGTCAAAGGGAATCACCGAGTCGAGCCGGGTGGAATCGGTCGATGAACTGATTCGCGAGGTGGGGTGGATGACGGCAACGTACCATCAGGACGCCATTGTTGAGGTGTTTCTCGAGGGCGGTGAATACACGGTCGGCGTGATTGGCAATGAGCCTCCCGAGGCGCTGCCCGTCCTGCCGCGCGCTGTGGATGTGGAGACGGGAATTGGTATCCATGCGCTGGAGCACCGTGGGATGCCGGAGCGCGACATCGAGTATGAGGTCCGCGGATCGCTCACGCCCGAGCTCGAGGCGGCGTTGCAGCGCGATGCCCTCATCCTATATGAAAAGCTGGAATGTCTGGACTTCGCGCGGATCGACTTCCGTCTCGATGGAAACGACGAGCCGTCGTTCTTAGAAATCAATCCGTTGCCAACGTTCGCGCCGGATGGCACTTTCGCCATCATCGCTGAGATGATGAATCGATCGTACAACGACTTTCTGGCCGAAATCCTCGATCGAGCGCTGAGACGCGTCGGGGTCGAGCGGCCGGCCGGAGTAATGGTATCAACGTGAGTTTGGAGCTGAAAGACGAACAATGGCGCGACTGGACGTGGCAGATGCGGCACCGCGTTCACGACCTGGAGTCGCTGCGGGAGTTCATCGATCCGACGGCCGATGAGATGGAAGCGATTGAGGCTACCGCCGACGTCTTCCGCTGGAATATCACGCCGTATTACGCTTCGCTGATGGATCGGCACGATCCTGAGTGCCCCATCCGCAAGCAGGTTGTACCGCGGATGGACGAGCTCGCGCCGGACATCGTGGGCGTCGTCGATCCGCTTGAGGAGGTCGCGCACTCGCCGGTCAAGAACCTCATCCACAACTACCGCGACCGGGTGGCCTTCTGCGTAACCGCCGAATGTGCCATTTACTGCCGGTATTGCTTGCGGAAGCGCATGGTAGGCGATGCGTCCTTCTTCATGCGGAAGGGCGAGCTGCAGGAAGGCATCGATTATCTGGCGGCTCATCCAGAAATCCGCGATGTGCTGTTGACAGGCGGCGACCCGCTCACGTTCAACGAAGCCAATCTCGAATGGCTGCTCAGCCGCCTGCGCGAAATCCCACACATCGAGCTCATACGGATCGGCTCGCGGATGCCGGTCAAGCTTCCGTACCGCATCACGCCCGAGCTGTGCGCGATGCTCGAGAAGTATCACCCGCTGTGGATCAACACCCACTTCAACCATCCGCGTGAGCTCACGCCTGATGCCGCCGAAGCCATCGACCGGCTGCTGCGCGCGGGCATCCCCGTGGGTAATCAGACGGTGCTTCTTCGTGGCATCAACGACGACCCGGATGTGTTGAAGGAGCTCTGCGAAGGGCTTGTGCGCATGCGAGTTCGGCCATACTACCTGTACCAGGCTCAGCTCATCGGGGGAACGGCGCACCTGCGCACGTCCATCGAGCGCGGCATGGAAATCATGGAAGTGATGCAGGGCCGGACGAGCGGCTTTGCGATCCCCAAATATGTCCTCGACACGCCGTTCGGCAAGGTGCCGCTGAACCGCAGCTACGTAATGGGCCGCAGCGGCAATCATGTTGTGGTGCGCAGCTACGACGGCCGCCTGTGGGCCGAGCCGAATCCGTTGAACGACGACAAGCCGGTGTATCCGCTCCCTGAAATCGACTTCCCCCCTGATGCGTCGACGATTAGCATGGATGAGACCGGCCTCGCCTTCGTGAAAGAGGGACAATTGCAATAGTCCGCTAACAACACCGGCAGACGAACAGCGCAGGGCCGATCGAGCGTCAACGATTCGTTGACTTTCGGGCCGTCTGCTGGTAGATTTCGGCCCATTCTGCACGCCTCGCAGGCTGATCATCGGCCTGCATCCGCCTGTACGATTCATACCGGTCGCTCGGCAGGCAGCTTTGTGATCCGGATCGCGCGCCGTCGACGGGCTTATGTTGCGAATACTGCTTGTAATTCTGGTCGTTATCTCATCGGTTCTCGCCGTCCTCCTGCAAATGTTCGAACTCCTCGGCGTTGCCGCCCTGCTTGCCGTCGTGCTGATCGGGACCTGGTATATGCAGTGGCGAAAAAAGAAGAACCGCACGACGAAGGTGGCCGAAGCTAAGCGGGAAGAGTCGTCGCGCGAGGCGGAGCTGGCGGCGCTGGGTATATCGGAGGTTCGGCCTCGGGGGACTAAGACCGACGATGCCGCGGAGGAGATTTCGGAGGATGGCTACGAGGAATCGGTGGCGCAACCCGCCGTGCAGGCAGCCGAGCCGAAGGAAGACCGCGCCGACACGGGCGGCGTACGGCCTGCCGCGGTGCAACGCATCGGTACGCGCCGCCGTGGTAAAGGGGTGAACATCGGCGTGGATGATGATCGGTTTGCGACGGTGCTCGCGCCGTACTTGCAATCACTCCGTGCGGCGATCGGAGCACAGACGGTGTGCCTGCTCAAGCAGGAAGACATCGAGCCGCATTATCAGATCGAAGCCATCGTCAGCCAGAATGCTTATGCGCGCAGCGGCGGGCAGTTTACAGCGCGCGAGCCGCTGTTCCAGAGTGCGGGGCGGCAGGAGGTGGTGGTGATGCCCGTCGGGCGCTCAGGTCTCGATCCCGCAAGCCTCGGCTATTACCGCGAGCAGATCAAGGTGAAGCACGTGGCGGTGGCCGCCGTGCCGTCATCCGATGGATCGGCCGTTCATTTTCTGCTGGCCGACAGCATGAACGACGAGGACCTGAACGAGACCTACCGCCGCTCGATACTTGCTCAGTACGCGGGCGTGTTGCGCTCCATCCTCGACATGCTCGAGCTCGAGTCTTCGCTGGATGATGGGGAAGTCCCGCAGCCGCGGCGCGAGATTGTGGAAGAAGAGATGGCGAAGGCGAGGGAGGACGGCAAGACGTTGATGTTCGCGCTGGTGCACTTGAATGATTCGGAGGCCATTGCTGCGGATGGGCGGATTGCCGTAGCCGCGGCTGAGCGCGCGCTCGAGGCGGCGCTGAGAATTGCGTCTGATGATCGCGTGGAGCGATTCGGTGAGCTGACCTACGGCGTACTGCATCATAGTGAGGACGGCGGGGTTGAGGATTGGGCGCAGTCGCTGCAGCAGAGCCTTCAGTCAGGCAGAGGCGCGCTGAAAGGCGGCACGAGCATAGGCATTGCGGTGATGCGAGACCGGCACGAGTCGGCCGAGTCTTTCCGCGAAGATGCGACCGAGGCCCTGCGCGAGGCTTACGAGACGGGCACCTGCACGATACTCGACTGACACGCTCGCCCAGTCCTAATCACATTCGAGGTTCGACGTGGCGCTTTTCCTGACGATCGTACTCGACGGCGTAGGTATTGGAGCACAGCCGGATGCCGACCGTTACGGCGACGAAGCGAGTCATACGCTGGGTCACGTCTGTGCTGCGGCGTCACCGCATCTGCCAAATTTGCAGCGGCTTGGGCTGGGTAATATCGAGCCCCTCCACGGGGTTGCACCCGCTGAGAAGCCTGCCGCGAGCTATGGCCGCATGAAGGCGGTTTCGCCGGGTAAAGACTCAACGACGGGTCACTGGGAGCTTGCCGGACTTCTGCTCGAGCGTGCCTTCCCCACGTATCCTGACGGCTTTCCTGATCAGCTCATCCGGCGATTCAAGAGTCTGGCCGGCGTCAAAGGAGTCTTGGGGAATCGCGCCGCGTCAGGAACTGAGATCGTCGCTGAACTCGGCGATGAGCACGTCAAGAAGGGCTATCCGATCGTGTACACCTCCGCCGACAGCGTTTTCCAGATCGCGGCGCACGAGGATGTCATCCCACTCGAGCGTCTCTACCGAATGTGCGAGATCGCTCGGGATCGTATTTGTATTGATGAACACGCCGTGGGGCGCGTCATCGCTCGGCCGTTCGTCGGCAGTTCAGGCGCGTACAAGCGCGTCTCGTCGAACCGAAAGGATTATTCGCTCGAGCCCCGTGCCGAGACGTTGCAGCAGGCGCTGCTCACTCGGCGCGTCGAAACGATCAGTATCGGGAAGGTCGGAGATCTCTTCGGAGGAGCGGGCTTTAGCCGCATCGTAAGTACCAAATCGAACGCCGACGGCATTGCCCGCATACTCGAGGAGCTTCGTGCGGACGACGGCGCCGATCGCTTCATCTGGGTCAACCTCGTTGATTTCGACCAGGAGTTCGGCCACCGTAACGACGTCGACGGCTTCGCACGTTCGCTGGAGGAATTCGATCAGGCGGTGCCGTCGATCCTTGATGCTCTTCCTCAGGACGGCCAGATGATCATCACTGCCGACCATGGCAACGACCCCACGACACCCGGCACAGACCACAGCCGAGAGTACGTTCCGGTGCTATATTGTCATGGACGTGCGGGACGCGACATCGGCACAAGAGCCACCTTCAACGACCACGCCGCTACCGTGGCGCAGTTTTTTGACGTGCAGTTTGAACGGACCGGGACGTCCTTCCTCAACGGCCGACCTGTCGCGGGCAACCTCCGGTAGCGAAATATGGTTAGGGGGGAGACGCCACATGCGCGACTTACGAATTATCTCCCACTTACGAACGATCTGACATGATTCTCGGAAGAGTGATCGGTACCGTCTGGGCGACGCGAAAAGACGAACAGTTGCGTGGCATGACGCTTCAGATTGTTCAGGAAGTCGGCCTCGACTTGTCGCCGACAACGAACTTTGTCGTTGCCGTCGACGGCGTGGGCGCGGGTGTGGGCGAGATTGTGCTCGTGGTTCAAGGTTCGAGCGCGCGCCAGACAGAGCTCACGCAGAACAAGCCGGTCGATGCCGTAATCACGGCGATCGTCGACAAGGTGGATGTGCCGGAGGAGAGTGTCTCTGCCGAGGGCGTGACCTCGCTTGCCGCCGCATGAACCTCGCTCGCGTCATAGGCTCGATGTGGGCCACGCAGAAAGATCCGGGGCTCCAGGGCAAACGGATGATGGTGCTGCAGCCGATGCGGTTCGATCGTAAAGACCGCGGCCGTCCGATCATCGCGCTCGATACGATGGATGCCGGCCCCGGAGACACCGTCATCTACGCCACATCCAGCGAAGCCGCCATCCCGTTTCGTCCGGAACGCGTGCCGACGGATGCGACCATCGTCGGGATCGTCGAGCGTGTGGATCCAATGGAGGAAGAGGAGCGGGGCTGATTAGCTTCTTAGCGGCCGATCATCCGCCGTCCGGTTGCATCGATCCTTCGCCTTTTCCAACAAGTGGGACAAAGCGGAAGACGGACAGCTCTTCGCGCTGATATTCCTCCTGGCCCGTCCGCATGATGCGGTTCATCACCTGACCCTCGGGCGAACCGACAGGCACGACGAGAAGTCCGCCGCGGCGTCCTTCTTCACGAACTCGGAGTTGTTCGAGCAAAGGGCGCGGAATCTGAGCCGCAGCCGCTGTCACGATGATCGCGTCGAACGGCGCGTATGACGGCCACCCAAGCGATCCATCGCCGTGGCGGAGCACCGCCCGGTAGCCCAGCGCGTCCAACACCTTGCGCGTGCGGTCGAGCAGCGGCCGGTGACGCTCGATCGAAAACACCCGCGCGCCCAACTCGCAAAGTACCGCCGCCTGGTAGCCACTGCCCGTGCCGATCTCGAGGATGCGGTCGTTGGGCCGGACGTCCAGCATCATCGTCTGGTATGCCACTGTAAACGGCTGCGAGATGGTCTGGCCGAGCCCGATGGGCAGCGCCTCGTCTTCGTACGCGCGGCTGCGAAGGGCGTGATCAATAAACTCGTGCCGCGGGACGGCGGCCACGGCCTGCAGCACGCGCTCGTCGTCGATGCCCTTCTCGCGCAACAGATCGAGCAGCCGTGCGCGCCGGCGCGAATATCGTCGGGTGTCGATCATATCAGTCATTCAGGCGTGGCAAACTCGCTCTGTTCGTCGAGTGGCTGCCGCGTCAGTGCGCCCGTCAGTTCCGCGCGCAGTTCGTCGGGCGTAAGGTTCGTCTGCAAGATCCCGTCCTCGCTCACCGAGATCATTCCCGTCTCTTCGGATACGACCACAACGAACGCATCTGTCTGCTCCGTCAGACCCACGGCTGAGCGATGCCGAAGGCCCAGTTGAGGGCTCAGCTTCATACTGTTCGAGACGGGCAGAATACAGCGCGCCGCCTCGATCCGCCGGTTATGGATGATGATGGCGCCATCGTGTAGCGGGTTCTGCGCGTAAAAAATGGTGATGAGGAGATCTGCTGAGACACGCGCGTGGACCTGCGTTCCCGTCTCAATGTAATTGCGGAGCCCAGTCGACCGCTCGAACACGATAAGCGCGCCGATTTTCTGCCGGCTCATTTCCGTGGCCGCCTTCATCACCTCCTCGATCATCTCCTCCTTGGCCGACGTACTCATTAACCGCCGGACGAGCGGATTCTGGCCGATCACGAGCAGCAACCGCCGGATTTCCGGCTGGAACAGGATGATCACCGCGAGCACGGCAACTTCCCCTAGGATGCTGAAGATCGAGCTCATCATCCGCATGTCCAGCGCCGTCACGATCACCTGAACCAGGTAGAGTGCCATGACGCCGAGGAAGATCTGTACCGCGAGTGTACCACGCATCATCTGGTACAGCCTGTAGAGGATGTACGCAAAGATGCCGATCTCGAGCAGATCGACCAGGCGAATCGGTATGATCCAGGGGATGATCGTCAACGATCTGGTCTACGCGTGATGCCGATTGAGTTGGGGAAGGGGAAGGACGCTACGCGACGGAAGGTACGGTGTACCGGCGAGTCAAGGCGTCCGTTCATGAGCCACTGCCTTCAATACAGCGAGAAAATCGGACGTTTCGCGTAC
>CAZRTY010000090.1:0-7876 GCA_964603055.1 uncultured Rhodothermales bacterium
CGCCCGCATTATAGGATCCGATGCGTTCGAGGTTGAGATCGCCCGTTACGCTGAAGACCTCGATGACATAGTCGATATCCGTGCGATATGCGAGGATGAGATCGTCCTTGCCGTCGCGAGTAAGATCGGCCGAAACGAGCCGGAAAAGTCCGCCGACATACGACTCGGCGACCGTGCGTATCTCATAGTTCGTTATCGGGATATCGAAATTATCGACATTATCTCCCGACATCCGCTGCGGATTCAGCTCATTGAGCACAACGTGGATAACGCCGTCGCCCGCGTAGGCCCCGATGAATGTCTCGTAGCCGTCGCCGTTGAAGTCTCCCGTGACGACCTCAACCGGATTCTGGTGGAAGTCAGCACCCCGAAACTGGGGCTCGACGCCATCCGTATTGTATTCGTGGCGAACGAGCTCGGGGTCGTGGCGCTGAAATATCAGATCGTCTACGTCCGGCTGGTTGTCGTTGTAGATGATCTGAGAAAACACCTTCCTCTCAAGCCTCTCGGCCTCCTGGTTATAGATGTCTTCTGTCCAGAATAGAACCAGCTCATCGGTCCGCAGATAGTCCCCGAAACCATCGAGCGGGTGATTGGCAATCTCCGTCCCAGCGGTCTGCGAGAACGATATGAGGGGATGGCAGAACGATGCTGCGGCTACGAGTAGGGCTCCGATGGCTGCTTTCATGGCGGGTTCGTGTGGATGATAGGCTGTTCGATTGGTCGAAGCCTGATCCCGCCCGCTCGGCAGCGGAAAACAACTGATGCAGTGGACTGGGTACTACAAGGCCGCGTGCAAGGTATACATCACACGGTCTTGAACAAACTACTATTGCTGTCGCTCGATGCTTCGAGGGCGTTGCCGCCGAACAACTTGACACGATCGCCCCTAAGACGAGCCATGCCGTCTTACGCACGGGACTGTTTAAATAAACATCGGGGGCATTCTGCCTCCTCAGCTTCTCAAGGAGATATCCACCCAGATATAAACAGTCAAATACACCTCGTAACTCATTCGCATGAACACGCGGCCAAGAGAAGCGCTTTCATGTCGACTACGCTGAACATGTGCGTTGAGGGAGCCGTTTTCAGCGGCTTAATTATCCAAGTGTTGTTTCGACGCTACGAGGGTTCAATTGAACATCAGTTCTATTTTCGGGGACCGGCGTTACGGCCTGTCGGCCCCCAGCATTCAGTCTCTCAAGCAGGAGTGGTTTGGCAACGTCCGGGGTGATCTCCTGTCCGGACTCGTCGTCGCCCTCGCGCTCATCCCCGAGGCCATCGCGTTCTCGATTATCGCCGGCGTCGACCCCAAGGTCGGTCTGTACGCTTCGGTCTGTATCGCCATCACCATCTCGATTGCAGGTGGACGCCCCGGCATGATCTCGGCCGCAACGGGGGCCATGGCGCTTCTCATGATCACGCTGGTGCGAGATTATGGGCTCGAGTATCTATTCGCGGCGACCATCTTGACCGGCGTCCTCCAGATCATCTTCGGCGTCTTCAAGCTGGGCCGGTACATGAAGTTCGTCCCGAAGTCGGTCATGATCGGCTTCGTGAACGCCCTCGCCATCCTGATCTTCCTCGCGCAGCTCCCGATGTTCGTCGGCGCCACCTGGCACATGTACGCGATGGTGGCGGTCGGGCTCGGCATTATCTACCTCTTCCCTCGTCTGACCACGTCCGTGCCGTCGCCGCTCGTTGCGATCATCGTGCTCACGCTGGTGTCGCTGATGAGCTTCGGCAGCGGACTCTTCCGCGTGGGCGATATGGGCGAACTTCCGACGGCGCTGCCCTTCCTGCACATCCCGATGGTGCCGTTCAACATCGAGACCCTGAAGATCATTCTTCCCACGGCACTCGCCTTGACGATGGTCGGCCTCATCGAGTCGCTCCTGACGGCGTCGATCGTCGATGAGATGACGGATACGCCGAGTGATAAAAACCGCGAGTCGAAGGGCCAGGGCATCGCCAACATCGTGTCGGGCTTCTTTGGTGGGATGGCGGGCTGTGCCATGATCGGGCAGTCGGTGATCAACGTGAAGTCGGGCGGCCGCGGACGCCTTTCGGCCTTCGTCGCCGGCGTTTACCTGCTCATCTTCATGCTGCTCTTATCGGATTGGATCGTGCTGATCCCGATGGGCGCGCTGGTGGCCGTGATGTTCATGGTCTCGATCAGCACGTTCGACTGGGCCTCGCTGAAGCGCGCTCGCGTCGAGCCCATCGGCGAGACGATCGTGATGGTTGCCACCGTCGGCACGGTCGTCATGACCAACGATCTGGCGCTCGGCGTCTTCGTCGGCATCATTCTGAGCGCGCTCATGTTCGCGCGGAAGGTGGCCGACATCGCATTCATGGAAAGCAAACTCAGCGCGGACGGCCGCACGCGCACGTACACCGTCAACGGCGATCTCTTTTTCGTTACCGTGACCGGCTTCCTCGAGTTCTTCGACTTCCATGAAGACCTCGATGCGGTCGTGCTCGATCTCACGCCGTCGCACGTCTGGGATGCCTCGGCCGTAGACGCCGTCGACAAGGCAGTGCTCAAGTTCATGAACCGCGGCGTCGACGTGCAGATCGTGGGGCTCAATGAGGAGAGCTCCGCGCTCGTGCAGCGCGTGGGCATCCACAGCCGCAAGCGGGCGATGGAAATGGCGGTTGCGTAAGGAGGAACACTCAACTCTTCCTGCTGCTCGTCAGTCGAGAAACACCGCAGCGTTCGGCAGATACCTAATGTTCGTAAGGGTCTTCCCCTACGCCACCGCCGCCGCGAACGCCTGGTACAGATCCCCCGGTAGTGAGTACTCCAGCTTCCAGGTGATAGCCATCGGCTGCTCGGACTCGTGGCGGACGTACGTTGCCGGGCCGAGGAAGTGGAACGCCCGCTCGTTCGTGTTCAGGCGTGCGAATAGGAGGATGTGACTTCCGCGGGTTGCATGACTCTGATATCGCTGGCCGGGCTCGCTGACGGCTCGGGTGACCGACTGGCTCTCCCAATGGATGAGCTCGCGGCTGATGGCATAATCGCGATACCGGGTCGTGGGTGAGAAGCCGCCGCTGGTCTTGTCCAGCGTGAACGCTAGTAGGTCTGCAGGCAAGGCCTCCACGTACTTCACGCCCTCCCGCCATGACTCAGCTTTAACGTTATCGCCTACGCCGCACGCCGCAAGGATTTCGATGCGCGTGTACCTTGCATGGACGTGAAGCGGCACGTTGGGTAGGATCTCCAACTGTGGCGTAAGATGGCCTACCCGGTCTTCCAAGAGATCAAACAGCTCGTCGAGCTCACGGCGGACCTGCGGATGAGACCAGAGCACGGCAGCACCATCGGAAAGCGCCATATCTGCTGCTCCAGTCACTTGGTCAAGGAGTTGACTTAGCAGCATGCGGAGCAACCTATCCTCGCGCACGGAGTGGCCCACCTCTGGCGGCGTGTCGTGCTGGAGCAATCGACGCCACGTTGTCAGGCGCTCGGGATCATCGACATGAAGCAACCGCCCGCACGCACGCCGAAGTGCTGCTTCGTGATCGCCCCGCGAGGCCGTCACCATTCCCGCACGCTCGCGCAGATCCGACCACGAGTAATTGCCCGAGTAAACGTCGTCGAGATCAAGCCCCGTGGCTTCGAGATACTGGCGTAGCGTGACATCACCCTCACGAGAAGTCAGTTCCCTCAACTCATCGGCACGCTGCGTGATGTTCGACGGCAGTGCATTCCGGATGCTCGTCAGCACCCGCTCCGAAGCAACGCGGTCCAGCTCCATATGGCAGCCGGCGGGAAGGAACGGGAAGCCTTGCTCGACTTGTCGGATAACGTCGTTTCGCGTTCCACCAAGTAAAGCACGGAAGCGCCGATCGTAACGGAATTCCTTGCGATGGTGGCCAACGAAGTCCAACACCGTGCATACGGCCTTGCCCTCTGCCTTCCGGAGACCACGACCAAGTTGCTGTAAGAAGAGGAGTGGACTCTCGGTAGGCCGAAGCATCAGCAGTGCGTCGACAGTCGGTACGTCGACGCCCTCGTTAAAGAGATCCACAGAAAAGACGATGCGGACATCGCCTCGCTCGAGGTCTCGAAGCGCCTGCTTCCGTTCCTCATCCCCAGAATCACCCGTGACGGCAACGGCGGGAATGCCGTGCTCATTAAACACGCGCGCCATGTAGTGGGCATGATCTACACCAACACAGAAGCCAAGGGCACGCACTTCCGGCGGGTTGCCGAAGTACTCCAGAAAATGCTTGAGGACGCGATTCGCCCAGACATCATTTGCGGTGATGAGGCTTGTCACGCCGTCAACATCGTAGCCTCGTCCTCGAGTAAACGGGACTTCTCGGAGGTCAAGGTCGTCGGCAATACCGAAGTACGCGAACGGCGAGAGGCGATGCTGGTCGATGGCATCCCATAGCCGCAGCTCGGCCGCGATGCGATTGTCGAACCAATGAAGGATGGGAAGCCCATCACTACGTTCAGGAGTTGCCGTCAAGCCGAGTAGTTCGACGGGCTTCAGGTGATCCAGCAGCGCTCGATACGACGCCGCGGCAGCGTGGTGGAATTCATCGATGATGACCACATCAAAGTGTTGAGGATCGATCCCTTCTACCCCACTGGCGTTGAGCGACTGGATCGATGCGAAGACGTGCTCAAACTCCGCTGGACGTCGACCGCCGACCCATTCCTCGCCGAAGTTCGCATCTCTAAGAGCATGGGCGAACGTGGCCCGACTCTGAGTCAAGATCTCCTCTCGATGCGCAACGAACAGCAGCCGAGCTCGCTTCAGCCGCTTCCTGAGCCGCTGATAATCGATGGCAGCCATCACGGTTTTCCCCGTCCCTGTTGCCGCAACCAACAGATTCCGATTCCATCCCTGCTCGCGTGACAACTCGATCTGCTCCAGAAGTCGTTCCTGGAACGGGTACGGACGGATTTCCGTCGGGCTTAGGTAGATCCGCTGCTGTTCAGGCCGCGTCCGATCCGTCTCGAGCGCGAACCGATCGGCGTCGTATGGCTCGAAGTCGGCTTCTTCCCAATAGCTTTCGAAGACAGCCGTCATCTTCTCCACAATCGAGCGATTGCGGGCTCCGGAGATCCGGACGTTCCATTCAAGACCCGGTGCTTGTGCCGAGTACGTGAGGTTCGACGAGCCGACGTAGGCCGTCGAGAAGCCGGAATCTCGGTGGAATATCCAGGCCTTGGCGTGAAGTCGGGTGAACTGAGTGTCGTACGAAACTCGGATCTCTGCCCCCAACTCCTCGAGCCATTCGAGCGCCGCTGCCTCTGTCGAACTGGTGTAAATCGTCGTAATGACTCGTAGTTGGCCGCCCGCCTCGACGTGCTTCCGCAACTCATCCCGGAGGGGCCGGACGCCCGACCGGCGGATGAATGCCATAATCAGATCGATCCGCTGGGACGACCCGATTTCAGCCGCCAGCTGGTGCCACAGCCTCGGCTCACCGGGCGAGTTCGTGAGGAGCGCAGAGTCGAGGAGTGGGATGAGAGGCGCTTCTATCGGTGCGGGCTTGCCGTCGGGGTTGAGTCGCTGGATGGCTCGGAGTACGCCAGCGGGGTCTTGCGGCCGCTCGTCTTGGAGCGCAGTGACGTCCGTTTCCCCGACCACATGGTCCACCAACGACCGAGCCAGCGCGATACCTGTTTCCACTCGATCCGCATCCGGGAGCATCTCGACAGCTCGCTCGACCACCGAAGCAACGTGCCACGCGATGCGGTCAGCGGCTTCGGCAGATCGCAGGTCGCCGAGTTGGGCGTGCCGATCGCCCGGCAGTTCACTGAGCTTCTGGTCGAGAGCTTCGGTAACGAGAGTCTCGTAGAGGCCGTGAGGGAGATGGGGCATTACGTTGTGGTCGTTATCAATCTGTGTGATTTGCTGTTGAGATGGACACAGCACGCACCCTCAATTCAGATCAGCTTGGCTCACTATCGGGATCAAGGTCGTTTAGAATCGCTGAGACGGCAGCCTCGAGACCCTCCAATGCCACATTCATGGCGTTGTCATATCGGAGTAGCTGACACGATTGTCCGTTTCTGGATGTGGTAGCAGTTCAAGACGGTAACTCTGGTGCGAACGCCGGAGGGAATCAATGGCTTCTACAAATCGTCGGTCGTCGCTCATGTCTCCATTCGTTGACTTGTGCCGGATCAGCTAACGCAAGGAATGTATCCCTAAAATCCGGTCACTTACCAACCATACCCTGCCTGTGCACACGGGTGGCGACTCCGGTGATTCGAGCGAAGCAGGCACTGAAGCATGGCGGGTGCACCGCCGGTCGATTGCGCATTCCGCTGCTTTTAGTTTACTATGCCATTCTCGATGGCACAGTAAATGGCACAGTAAAAGCCGGCCGTTCCGCGATATGGACACTCTTACCGACCTCCTCAGCCGACCAGAAGGTCGTACACTCGATTTCAAGCGTCAGGAGGTAGGCCTTCAAAAGGCAATAAAGGCGCTTGTGGCTTTCGCAAACTCAGCGGGTGGCACTCTTGTACTGGGAGTCGGAGACGACGGGGCACTGCTCGGCGTGGACGATATCAAGATGCAGGAGGAACGGTACGCCAATGCTGTCTCGACCAACATTGAGCCCCCGCTGGATGCTGACTTGGAGATCTTGCGATACGATGGTGTGGACATTCTCCTCATCCGAGTGCCTCGACTGCCTGGGCCATTCTATATCCGTAGTGAGGGTCCCGACACGGGCGTCTACGTCCGCGCCGGATCCACGAATCGGCGGGCAACAAGCGAGCAGCGTGAGGAACTGCGTCGACTCGCGCTTGCTCAAACATTCGATGAGCGTCCGTGCCATGGGACAACGATGGATGCCCTTGACATAGAAGCGATTGATACCGCGTTCCAGCCTGTAGGTCGCGTGCCAGACGGCAATGCGTTAGAGACCCTCGGGCTCGTTACTCGGTCGGGGACGAAGCGGGTTCCGACGAATGCAGGCATAATCCTCTTCGGGACCAAGACGGCCCGGAGCCGCTACTTCCCCGATGCTGGATTTCGTTGCGCTCGGTTCCTCGGTACGGAGAAAGTCGACTTTCTCGATCAACTCGACCCTGAGGGATCTGTGCTGACAGCTCTCGCTGAAGTCGAGCGTTTCGTCCGCCGGAACACGCGGGTAGCCGCACGCATCGAGTCTCGTCGGCGGCAGAACGTGCCTGAGTATTCGACCATAATGCTTCGTGAGGTGCTCGCGAACGCTGTTGCCCATTCCGATTACAGCCACCGAGGGATGAGTCTCCGGGTCGCTGTGTTTGATGACAGGCTAGAGGTGGAGAACCCTGGCGGATGGCCCGTTGGGTTCAGCGAGGAGGACTTCAAGGCTGGGATCAGCAGACCTCGTAATCCCGTAATTGCACGGGTGCTACGCGAATTGGATGTCATCGAGCGTTGGGGCTCCGGCTACCGGCGCATTGTGGAGGCCGGCGCCACCGGCGATTATCCTCTACCAGAATGGCGCGAGGTCGGTCCTGTACTTCGCGTAGCGCTTCACCCCCATCATGAGATGGGAATTACCGCAGGCGCCGTTTACTCTGCCACCAGTGATGGCACAGTAAACGGCACAGCAAATGGCAGAACAGAACGTCCCGACGAGGATGCTCCACTGAATGAGCGTCAGCGCTGGATGCTCCTGCAACTCGCGCAGGGCATCAGCGTGGCAGCCGACGACCTCATGACTGAGTTTCGGGTTAGCGAACGCACCGCTCGGCGTGACATCGCCACACTCCGCAAGCGCCGTTTTATCACGTTCGAAGGACCATTCAAGACCGGTCGCTATGTACTCCTGAAGGGCGGCCGATCTTCTTCTAATACGCTGTGACACCTTCGCGTACCTGACCGGGTATTCGCCGAAGCCGTTACCT
>CAZRTY010000091.1:0-7809 GCA_964603055.1 uncultured Rhodothermales bacterium
GTGAATCTCTCGTAGCTTGCGATGTTATCAGACTATCTGCCGCTTTTCCTGATGATGGTCTTGGCCGGTGGCCTTGCCTTCACGATGCTCAAGATGGCCGAGCTCCTCGGTCCGAAGCGCCCCAACGTGACGAAGGAGAGCGCTTATGAGAGCGGCATGGACCCGATTGGGTCTGCGCGCGACCGGTATTCAGTGCGCTTCTACCTCATCGCGATGATCTTCATCGTGTTCGACGTTGAGGTCGTGTTCATGTACCCGTGGGCGGCAACGTTCCGGGAGTTCATTGATATGGGGATCGGGCTCGGCGTGCTCGGTGTGATCACGATCTTCATCGCCATCCTGTCTGTCGGGCTGTTGTACGACATCAAGAAGGGTGGCCTCGAGTTCGACTGATGGCGAAAGGGCGCCGAAACCGTGCATACGGTACAACATACAAGCGGGGCAATTCTCTAAAGGCTTTAGTTCGCCGGTGGGCGTTTGGATATGGATAAAGCACTTGAACAGCAGGGCTATCTGACGACGACGGTGGACGCCGTCGTTGGCTGGGCCCGCTCGAACTCGATCATGCCGATGCCCCTCGGGCTGTCGTGTTGTGCGATCGAGATGATGGCCACTGCGGGCCCGCGGTACGACCAGGGCCGATTTGGCGCCGAGGCGGTTCGTTTCTCCCCGCGCCAGGCCGACCTCATGATTGTGGCCGGCTGGGTGACGTACAAGATGGCGCACGCCATCCGCCGGATTTGGGATCAGATGTCCGACCCCAAGTGGTGCATCGCGATGGGTGCGTGCGCTTCGACGGGCGGCATGCACCGCTGCTACGGCGTGGTGCAGGGCGTGGACAACTTCCTGCCTGTGGACGTCTATGTGGCTGGATGTCCGCCGCGCCCGGAGGCACTTCTCCACGCGATTATGGATATCCAGGAGAAGATCCGCAACGACTACTCGGTCAAGCTCGACGCGGCCGAAGGTCAGGAGTACGTGCAGCCGGCTCCCTTTGCACCGGCGCCGTATCCGGGTCATATCCAGCCTGTCTCCGAACTATAGTCACCCATGCGAGACGATCAGAAGAACACCGTTCCGAAGAAGGAAGAAGGCAAGCAGCATGAGGTGCTGAAGTTCTTCTTCACGCCGATGGATGCGCCGCGGCCCGATCGCGAGAACCCGCATGCCAAGGAAGCGACGTGGGTGCCGGATGTGATTGACGCGTTGCGCGGCCAGTTCGGCGATGCGATCGGAGAGGTTGGCGAGTACGCGGGTGAGCACACCGTGTACATCCGTCGCGACCGCTTTCTTGAGGCGGTGACCTATCTCAAGGAGGATCTGCAGTTCAATTATTTCGTGGCCTGCGGTGCGATTGACCGGTTCGTCGAAGACGAACGCTTCGAGGTCTTCTATAACCTGGTCTCGCTGACGAAGGGAAAGCGAATCCGCGTGATGGTCAGGTTGGAAGAAGATGACCCCGTCATCCCGTCGCTGACGTCGCTATATAAAGGCGCCAACTGGCACGAGCGCGAGACGTACGACATGATGGGCATCCGCTTCGAGGGCCATCCGGATCTGCGGCGTATGTTCATGCCGGAGGATTTCGAGTACTTCCCGCAGCGTAAGGAATTTCCACAGCTCGGAGTACCGGGCTCGCTGCCGCTGCCCTCGCAGGTGCCGGAAGGAGAGATCATCTTCGATCCGTTCCCCGCCGCGCACGGCCATAAGCCGCCGAAGAGCTATCAGGAACCCGTCGGCGACGACACTAAGAAGTAAGCGCTACAGACCGAATGAGCTTTTCTTCCGCCACCGGAACGCCCGACTTAGGCAACGCCTTTCAGTTCTGGCCTCGCCATAATAAGGCGCTGTACGAACGCCTCGAGAGCAAGCACTCGTGGCTTGACGGCACGCTGCCGCAGCACGACGCGGCCCGCGATCCGCTGGAGCACGAGATGGTGCTCAACATCGGCCCGCAGCACCCGGCTACGCACGGCGTGCTCCGCTGTGTTGTAAGCCTCGACGGCGAGACGATCGAGCGCACGGTGCTCGATATCGGATACCTCCATCGCGGTCTCGAAAAGCTGGCCGAGAATAAGACGTTCCAGGAGTTCATGCCCTATACGGATCGCATGGACTACCTGTCGCCCTATTCGAACAACGTGGCATGGTGCCTCGCTGTTGAGAAGCTGGCGGGCGTGGACGTGCCCGAACGCGCGCAGTGGATCCGCATGATTATGTCGGAGCTGGCGCGGATTTCCTCGCACCTGCTCTGGATGGGCGTCGGCTTGATGGACGCCGGGGCCGTGTCGGTCTTCCTCTGGGCGTTCAAGTACCGAGAGGAGATCCACAAGATATTTGACGAGGTAGCCGGTGCGCGACTGACTGTTTCGCACAGCCGCATCGGTGGGCTTGCCAGCGACGTAACACCGGAAGGCTTAGCGCTCATCCGCAAATTTGTGGATGAGTTTCCCGAAGCGCACCGCGGCTGGGAGAAGGTGCTCAACCGGAACCGGATCTGGATCGACCGCACGCTCGATGTGGGTACGCTCACCGCTGATGAAGTCATCGACCTCGGCATGACGGGGCCGAACCTTCGCGCGAGTGGTATTGAGTATGATATCCGACGCTTCGAGCCGTACTTGCGGTACAACGAAGTCGACTTCGACATCCCCATGCGCACCGAAGGCGACAGCCTCGCAAGGTATTTCGTGCGGATGGCCGAGATGCTCGAAAGCATCAAGATTATCCGTCAGTGCCTCGAAAAAATGCCGGAGGGTCCGATTCGTACGGACGACTCGAAGCATGGCTATCCAAGCAAGGACGAGGTGTATTACGGGATGGAGCAGATGATTCACGACTTCATGTACACCGATACGGGCATTGCGCCGCCTAAAGGAGCACATGCCTACAGTGCGGTGGAATCGCCGAAAGGTGAACTCGGCTTCTATATGGTGAGCGACGGAACGGGCCACCCGTGGCGGGTTCATATCAAGGCGCCGTCGTACACCAACCTGCAGGGGCTCGAGTACATGATGGATGGGTCGCTCATTGCCGATGCCGTCGTCATGATCGGTTCGGTTGACCCGGTGATGGGTGAATCAGATAAATAGTTGTCAGTAAAGCGCGGCGCTGCCTGCGCGACATCAATAGAAGAGACATGGCCGATACCCAAAACGGGCCGTACGTACAGCCACCGGAACGCCGGCCTGAGCCGGCTTTTTCGAAGGAAGAGCTCGTCTTCACGGCCGAAGAAAAGGAGCTGATCCAGGAGTTTGTCCGCCAGTATCCTTCGGCCGAAGGCGCGGTCATGAAAACACTCTGGCTGGCTCAAGAGAAATTTGGCTGGCTGCCGCCAGAGGTCATTCAGCTCGTCTCTGACGAACTGGGCATGCCGTACTCACAGACGTACGGCGTGGCCACGTTCTACACGCAATACTACAAGCAGGAGACGGGCAAGCACGTCATCGATGTGTGTACCTGCTTCTCATGCCAGGTGTGTGGCGGTTATGACATGCTGCACTACATCGAGGACAAGCTCGGCATCAAGGACGGTGAAACCACGCCCGACGGCATGTTCACCGTCAAAGGCGTTGAGTGTCTCGGATCGTGCGGTACGGCCCCGATGCTCCAGGTGACCAACGGCTCGTACGTCCATAACTTGACGCGCGAAAAAGTCGACGCCCTCATCGATTCACTTCGCGACGACAAGATTCCGCCGTTCGTGTCGGTGACACTACCGCAAGACGAGGATGAGATGCAGGGAAATCGGCGCTCAGATGCGCTGGCCGTTGAAGGGCCAGTTACGCCGCCGGTTTCTGAGACGCTCAGGTAAGGATGGAATCGATCCGCCCCCGGACATATCGCAGGCACGGAGTTCGGCGCTATCGCTTTACGCGCGACGCGTTCGAGCGTATGGCGGAGGCCGGTGTGTTGCCGCCCGACGCCCGTGTCGAACTGATCGAAGGGGAGCTGATCGAGATGAGTCCACAGGGAAGTAAACACGCAACTGCACTGCATCTCCTAGTTGAAGCGCTGCAATTAGGCATTCTCGAAGATGTTCATCTCCGGATCCAGGCGCCGCTCGACCTGGGAGACCGCAACGCCCCGGAGCCCGATATCGCCGTTGTGGCCGGTACGATTCGAGATTATTCTGCTGCTCATCCTAAATATGCCCATCTCGTCGTAGAGGTATCCGACACCACATACTACTTTGACGCCTCTGAAAAGCTTGCATTGTACGCCCGCTCAGGTATTCCGGAATACTGGATCGTCAATCTGAACGAGCGGCAAGTCGAAGTCTATTCCGAACCCTCGGGTTCAGTGTATAACGCGCGCCGGACGTACGGCGCCGACACATCATTCGCTCCGATATTCGCATCATCGGTTTGGCTTAACGCCGCCGATGTTCTCCCCTGATTGATCATGGAAGTAAGGTCTCATCAGACGAAAGCCGGTAATTGGAAGGAGTACGAACGCGTGCTTCTGCCACCGATCAAGGATGTCCACCTCCTTGATGTCTACGAAGCCAACGGCGGTTACGGGGCGCTGCGCCAGGTGCTGAACGGCGACTGGGATCCGACCAAGGTGACCAACGAGGTCAAGGCGAGCGGACTCCGCGGCCGTGGCGGTGCCGGTTTCAACACCGGCCTGAAGTGGAGCTTCATGCCGCCGGTTGAAGAGGGCAAGGCACGCTTCCTATGCTGCAATGGCGACGAGTCTGAGCCCGGCACGTTTAAGGACCGCCAGCTGATGGAGTACAATCCCCATCTTGTTTTCGAGGGGATTCTCATCGCGTGCTATGCCATGTCCATCACCACGTGCTATCTGTACGTGCGTGGTGAGTTCGCGCACTATATCCGGCACATGGAGCGCGAGCTCGAGAAGCTTTACGCAAAGGGTTACGTCGGCGAGAACATTATGGGCACGGGTTTCACGACGGATATCGTGATCCACAAGGGCGCCGGCGCCTATATCTGCGGTGAAGAGACGAGCCTGATGGAGAGCATCGAGGGCAAACGCGCTTACCCGCGCATCAAGCCGCCCTTCCCGGCTCAATCGGGCGTCTGGGGTTATCCGACCACGATCAACAACGTGGAGTCGCTCGCTTGCGTGCCGCTGATCATCAACCGTGGCGCGGCATGGTACGCCGGGATCGGTGCGGAGAAACACCCGGGGCCCGTGTTGTATGGGATCTCAGGCCACGTCAATCGACCGGGCGTCTACGAGTATCCGACAGGCATGCTGGTCACCGATATCATCGACGACGTATGTAAAGGCATGCGCGGAGGCAAGAAGCTGAAGGCCATCGTGCCGGGAGGGTCTTCGACGCCGGTGCTGCGTGCCGATCAGATCGTTGGTGTGACGATGGATGCCGAGTCGCTTCGTGAGGCGGGCTCGATGATGGGGACTGCCGGGTTGCTGGTTCTCGATGAGGATACCGACATGGTTTCCTTCCTTCGCCGGGTCACACAGTTCTATGCGCACGAGAGTTGTGGTCAGTGTACGCCGTGCCGTGAAGGAACCGGCTGGCTGAAGGACCTCGTGACGCGTATTGACGAAGGTGAAGGCAACCTCCGCGACCTTGATCTACTCCTCGATCTCACCACACAAATGGAAGGCCGAACCGTCTGCGCACTGGCCGATGCCGCCGCATGGCCGGTCCGCCATACGATTCAGCGGTTCCGCAGTGAGTTCGAGGCCAAGTGTAAGCCGTCCGTTTTTGCCACCAGCCAGGCCGCCGTCGCCTGACATAGTCTCGGACGCGTCCGATTCGCCATCATGAAGCAATTCCTCGTCATCATACTCTTCATTCTGCTCGTCGCAGGCTGTGCAACGTCCGAGCCGGAGACTGCCGTTGAATACGATGCGTATGGAGTTGGCGTTACGTCGTCCGTCGTGATGACAACAGACGAGCTGTTAGACGACGCCGCCAGTTTTGATGGCGAGCTCGTCGCAGTGTCCGGAGTGGTGCGCGACGTATGCCAGTCAAAAGGATGCTGGCTCGTGTTAGAGACCGCCACCGGCGATGTTATCCGCGTTGCGGTAGCGAAAGATGACGCGGGCGAGTATCAGTTCACCGTGCCGACAGACATTTCAGGCCGGCAGGTATTGGTCGAGGGTCGTCTGGTGCGGCAGGAGCTCTCGGAAGAGCAGCAACAGCATTACGCGGAAGAGTCAAACACGCAGACGGCCGCACCGGTCGAGTACCGGATTGAAGCCGTCGGAGTCGCGGTCGAGCCGGCCCGCGCCGAGGTCTAATCATTGCCCGAGCAGGTATTAAGAGAGGAGCGAGATGCCTCAGATTACGATAGATAACCAGACATTCGAGTTCGAGGGGAAGCCTAAGCTGCTTCAGTTCTGCCTGGACCATGGCGTGGAGCTGCCGCACTTCTGCTACCACCCGTCGATGTCGATCCCGGCGAACTGCCGTCAGTGCCTCGTCGAGATTGGCTCGCCCGTGCGCGATCGCGACTCAGGAGAGGTGCAGGTCGACGAAGATGGGAAACCCGTCATCCAGTTCTTCCCCAAACTGATGACGAGCTGCTCGGTCGACGTGACCGACGGCATGGTCGTGCGTACCAATCGTACCAGCGAAGTCGTCGACCGCGCCCAGAAGGACAACCTCGAGTTCCTCCTCATCAACCACCCGCTCGACTGCCCGATCTGCGACCAGGCCGGCCACTGCCCGCTGCAGATCCAGACAT
Source organism: uncultured Rhodothermales bacterium (assembly GCA_964603055.1). Taxonomy (GTDB): domain Bacteria; phylum Bacteroidota; class Rhodothermia; order Rhodothermales; family CAZKDQ01; genus CAZRTY01. The sequence goes on from CAZRTY010000091.1 coordinate 6,687, forward strand.
ACAAATACGGACCCGAGGGCTCACGCTTCGAATTCCAGAAGCAGCACAAGCCGAAAGCGGTCGTGCTGGGCCCACGCGTAATGCTCGACGCCGAGCGCTGCATCAACTGCACCCGCTGCACCCGCTTTACTGAAGAGGTTTCGGGAAGCAACCAGCTCACGATCATCGAGCGCGGTGTCAAGAACTACCCGATGACACCGCCGAATACGGAGTTCGACGATCCGTACTCGATGAACGTCATCGACCTGTGCCCCGTTGGCGCGCTCACCTCGGTCGACTTCCGGTTCCGCGCGCGCATCTGGGAGATGACATCCACGCCGTCGATCATCGCCACCAACGCGAAAGGGTCGAACTGCGAGTATTGGGTGCGCGACAACCTCGTGCTCAGAATTACGCCGCGCCAGAACCTCGAGGTCAACGAATACTGGCTGGCCGACGAAGACCGGCTCACCTACAAGGCGTTTAACGAAGGCCGTGCCTCAGGGCCGCGTGTACAGTCGAACGGCACGGGCTGGGACGCTGCCTACGATCGCGCGGCCGAGTTACTTCGTGAAGGCGGCAGCGAAACGTTCTTCCTCGGCTCCGCACACGCGCCGGTTGAGGACAACTACCTGCTCAAAAAACTCGCCGAGGCGGTGGGCGCCGATACGCCGGCGTACATCCCACACATCGAGCCAGGTACAGGCGACGACTGGCTTATCACTGATGACAAGACGCCAAATGCGCAGGGATGCGAGCGCCTCGGCATCATGCCGGTCGATGAGACCACCTTCGGCGCCCGCCTGCGGGATGGCTCGATCAAGGTGCTATACATCCTCGAAGATGACCCGGTGGCGTCGGGGCTTTGCACGGCCGAAGACCTCGCCGGCGTCCAGGTCATCCTGCACCCGCACCACGAAACGAACCAGACGATTCCCGCGGCCGATGTCGTGCTTCCCGCAACGATGGTCGTCGAGACGATCGGCACGTACGTCAACATCGACGGCCGCGCACAGCAGGTTCGTCCGGCCAAAGCGATTCGCGCAATCAACCGTACACTCATGATGGCGATGAGCAAGAGCCGGTCCGACCGTCACGGAACGCCGTTCGACCGCTGGCACAACGAAGAAAACAAGGTCGACTG
>CAZRTY010000092.1:0-7659 GCA_964603055.1 uncultured Rhodothermales bacterium
GGATAAGCTCAATGCCGCTCATTTCGGGCATCGACAGGTCGGTCACCACCACGTCCGGGCGCAACTCGCGGGCCAGGCTGAGCGAATTCCTGGGCGATGTTGTCATCCCCGCCACTATGATCCCCGCCTGTCGCTCGAGAAAACGAGCGGTATGACGGAGAAACGTCTGGCTGTCGTCAATCAGGAGAACTCGTAAGCCTTCAGTCATGAGAGCACTACCCTAAACGCAGTAACGCGGGCGCCTCTCACTAACGTGCGCCCGCGCTCTGCCTGTTATCTCCCGAACGAACTCTATCAAAGAACTACATCGTCCGGGATGCACTCGAATGATACGATGCTCCCCCAGCCCGTCTTATACGCAATTCTACGTAACCGCCTGATTGCTGAGGAAATACGTAGATGTACGTAGGAGTATTGAGGCGTGAGTCGAGTGAGAAGGAGAAAGTATGGCGTTGAACCCCGAGCAGATGCCTTACTTTAAGTAGATCCAGATATTATATAGATCCAACTCAGTCACTTCCAGCATCCATGTTGCCTGAGCACGTCCGGAGACTGCAGCTCAACAAGTTCATCTTCGTCATCACCGGCGGATTCCATCGACTGCGCGAGCTGGCCGTCGGGCTCGATCGTGCGCTCGTCGCAGGCGGATCTACAGGCGGACGCCTCGGCGAGATCTGGTCGCCGTCTGAACTCGAGCAGTTCGCCGGAAGCGGCCGTCCAGGTGATGCGTCAACACGGTCGAGCGCGCATGATCCTGCCGACGATGACACGCTCGCAGGGGTCGTCTGGACGAGCCTGGCCGCCGCTGTTATGGCGGAGTGGGACCAGGCGCTTCGTGGGTTCACGCAGTTCCTCGTCCACCATCTGAAAATCGAGGACGAGATGTACGCCTACGCTACAGGTGGCCGGCCGATGGAGGAATTCGAGTCGTTCGTCGGCGGGCCGGTTGGACTCGATTTCGATTTCGACATCCGCGAGTGGCAGGTAATGGCTGAGCATGTGCAGATCTGCGACGCGTTGATGCAGCACCACGGTCGTCTCCAGCGATACGAGGCGATAGAACTCGAGACCGATCCTGAAAACCAAATCCGCGGGCTCACCACGGTCGGCGATGAACTGGTCTGCGATCGCCGCTATGCCGAGTCAATCATCGAAGATGCCCTCAGCTTTTTCGTCGTCTTCGATCAAACACTCCGCGAGCAGTTCAGACACATTTAATGCCGTCGACCGGGCGAGATGTCGTCCTGATATTGTGCCTAACGATTGCTTAAGCACGTTCATGACAATTAGGTAGATCTTGCGGTGTATGTTTTGGGGATGAAACCGGGTGACGCCCTGCCCGCGTTCACCGTGGACAGCCGGTAGAAAACGCGCTTTCACCTTGACGAAACGCGTGGTTTCCGGTACCTCGGATGCCCGATATAAAGGCAGCCGCTTACTTATAGCTGTTACGGACTAGGGGGCGCTGATCGTTGCCCTGAGCTGTAAGCTGAAAGCTCTAAGTAATAGGCTTTAAGCTTTAAGCCAGAAGCTCCGGCCGCTTACCGCTTACTGCTTATTCCTGCAGCCCGCCGACTTTTAGCCACACCGACAGCGACGGACGTGCGAGGCTGACAGATGATATCGGCACGTGACTCTGCTCCGTGGGTCAACACTTATCCATTCATCATCGTCGAATACTTCTGCATCGTGCTCCTCACGATCGATAATCTGGTGCGAACCCGTTTCTCCGCCTATATTTAAGCATGGTCATCACCCCGCCCCGAATTATTGGGCGGAGAGATACGTAATTGGAGTTATACCGCTTTCTGCCATTGCGTAATCATAACTAACCTATGTGGAGGCTGCATGATGACATCTCAACGCAAATCCACCTGGCTCGCTGGTATTGCGCTTCCGATCCTGCTGATGATCCTTCCTGCCGGCGTTGGTCCGGACGTCGTCGACCTTGGGCCGTGCGAAGAGACAGACTTCACCATTATGATAGAAACGACGCCCGAGCATGTAGTGCTCTCGTGTTATAAGGGATGCGCATGGGGGATATTGAGCTTTCGCTTCACGCTTGGCGATAGGCCGCAAGCCGTAGATCAATATGGTATGACCGATGCGCTCGGAGATGGGATGGAAGCCGAAGATGGGCAGCGCGCGTTTCGATTTACGCTTGAGCGGACAGAGAGTGAAATTCGACTACACGGGCTAGTGGGCACCGCCTGGGAGGAGGTTAGCTTTGGTTGTCCTAAAGGGGAGTGTAGCCAGGCGATCGACCAGAATGGGATGACAACAATTGCTGAATAAGGCGTTATCCTGTCAGAATAGATTGGGGTGGGTAGCCCAGAATATTTGGCAGAGGAAGCGGTATAACCTCCGTTGCACCCGACCTGCGCGTCGAGTTGCCTGCCTCGTTTCATCGCCGCGTGATCATCACCTCGTCCAGATGTCTGTTTGCACGAGTGGGTAAACTTCAACGTTAAATTGCCTTGAGCAGCTGCAGGCGTACGGGCGCACACAGTTCAAATGGAGCGAAGCAATCTCGGAGTAAGATGACCATCACTGTGAGGCCGGCGACAGTCTTTGACGATGTTAAGGAGGTCTTGGGGCCCAAGCGCCCCGACGCCAGCGTCTGCTGGTGCCTGACATATAGACTGCCGTCGAAGGAGAACACAGCCCTAAGTGGCCCGGCGAGGGGCGAGCGTGTGGCGGCCATGTTGGAGGATGGCCCAATCGGCGTCTTGGCTTACGACGGAGACGAAGTTGTGGGGTGGGCCGCCGTCGGTCCACGCGCCGAGACCACATTTGACCGGAGCAGAACAATTCCCCATGTCGACAATGCCGATGTGTGGTGTGTCTGGTGCATTCGCGTCAAGCCCGGCCACCGCGGGAAAGGGATCTCGCATCACCTGCTTGCGGGGGCTATCGAGTTTGCTCGCGGCGAGGGCGCGACGATACTGGAAGGCTACCCGCTGGACAATGCGGGCAAGACGATCAACACGACCATGGCGTACGTTGGGACCAAGGATCTCTTTGAGAGAGCGGGCTTTAGTCAAGCGGCGAAAACCACGTCGGTGCTCGATGGGTTTCCGCGTGTCTTGATGCGATTGAGTCTGTAGAGGATGGAATACGACGCGGCAAACCATGCCGGCGCCGTCTAACAAATCATTCCATCCGGCCCCCCGCCTGCGGGCTCCGGGCGGGTGAACTCCAACGTTATAGCGAATAAGCCCCTACCAATGACATGATGAAAACTCGTGGACTTGCCGCGTTAATGACAATGTTGCTGCTCGGGTCAAGCGGGTGCTCCATGTTTTCAGACGAGAGCGATCAGGTTAAGGTCGTGGTAGACCTACCAGACCTGACGGTTCATAACTACGGCAAGAACGCCGTATACATTGAAGCGGTCGATGAGGAAGTGGCGCGACTAGTGGAACGAGCTCCGCGTGACATCGAAGACATGCTCGAGGTACCAGGTGGTGGCTTCGTTCTTATATCGATCGAAGACGTGGAGTTTTATTCGGACTCAACGCGGGAGATCAGCATCTGGTGGACGTCGAGTGGGAGGAGCTGGAGCTCGGTTACGGTCTTCGTGTCAGAGGCCACGCGAGAGGGCAGCAACGAACAGCAATGAGATGCTGCGCATATCCGCGCCGAGTTGCCAGAATAGGTAATGCGCTATAACCATTCGCTCATGCGGACGCGCCGACCAAGTTTGTGCTTTCTTTGGCGGCGGGTGTTTTCCGTGCGCTCGCGAGATTTGGAGCGCCGTTGACGGAGGTCAGCGTTGAAGACTTCAAGGAACCGGGAATCGTATTTCAGCTGGGTCTTGCCCTCGACGGATCGATATCATGACGATGATCGACGGGGTTGACTTCGATGAGGCCTGGAGAGAAAGGGAGGAGGTCGAAGTTGACGGGCTTCCCGTTCGTGTAACTAGCAAACGATTTCTAGCGAAGAACAAGGAAGCCACCGGTCGGCCGCAGGATAGAGTCGATTTTGATTGGCTAAAGCGTCAGGGCGGGGCTTGAGACGAGGGGTATAACCATTCGTTCATGCGGACGCGCCGCTGTCGGTGGTTGCTTCTTGCGGCGGCTGGTGTTTCTTTGCTATTAAACGGCGGTTGCGTTCGTCGCGCCGCATAGCTCAGGTGTAATGCATCCGAAGGCCCGCTACATACGGCTCTCGCTCATTCAGGCCTTAGGTATTCTATGCTTGATTGGCGCCTTACAGGTTGCAAGAGGTCAGAATCCGGTGGATTCAGTGACGGTTGAGTCGCCTGCGCCGCCCCGCTTGCAAGGCTTCCTTTCGTCTTTCGGTAGTATTAGCGCTGCCGCAGGGATAGACCCTTTACTGGAGGCTTCATTGCCTGAGGGTGTGAAGGAGGTACGCATTTGGATCGGAGGCGGGTACCTAGTACCCCAGGTGATGAACCGAATCATGATTCGGGACGGACGAGTCGGCGGCGAGCGGTATTTCTATTGGTCGCTTTCTCCGTCAGAAGAGGGCCGTCGTAAATCGATCGATCAGTTATCGAATCAAATCGAAGACGAATGCGATGCGATGACTCACAGCGAATCGTATCTGGTGTGCCGGATCAGAATCAAGGATCCAAGTGGCTGGACGGGGGCATACGCCTATGCGGACGAACTGGGCATATGGACAATGCCGGATGAATGGGACCTGCCTGGAGAGACGTACTTGACCCTCGACGGTACGTATGTTACGATCGAACTGCGAGATCAGGGGTCGTATAGGGTCTATCAATACGATGCTTTTCTTGGTCCCGAGCCTTCAGACGAAGCTCAGGCTGTTGATAGGATCGTGAGCGCAATCAATGCGGTTCGATAGTCGAAAGATGTATAACCATTCGCTCATGGACACGACGCCGCGGGTTGTCGCTTCTGGATCGGATGGTGTCTCTTTGCGATCGGACGGCGGGTTGCGTTCGGCGCGCCGCAAAGCTCACGTGTTATGCTGTGGAGAAACCGGCGCCGAGACCGTGGCGTTAAAGCGTCATGACCAACAACAGTGAGATGTTCATGGCGACGAAAGAGAGAAGGGCGACGGTCTATTTCGATCCCGAGATTCACAAGGCGTTGCGCCTAAAGGCAGCGGAAACCGAGCGGTCCATGTCGGAACTGGTGAACGACGCCGTTCGAATACTGTTGGCCGAAGATGCCGAAGACCTGGAGGCAATTCGCGATCGGGAAGACGAGCCGACGATTACGTTTGAGCGCTTCGTTCAAGACATGAAGGAACGTGGCAAGCTATAGCATCGAGCTGAAACGATCGGCGGCGAAGGAGATTGATAAGATCAAGAACGAAGGGGAGAGGAGGAGGATTGTAGATCGAATCGAGAAGCTTGCATTAGAACCGAGACCACCAGGTTCAGAAAAGCTCTCAGGTGGCGAGTACTATCGCGTACGGCAGGGCCAGTATCGAGTCATCTACTCAATCTACGATGAAGTGCTGCTGATCGAGATCGTGAAGGTCGCGCATCGACGAGATGTGTATCACTAAGTCGATTAAGAAACACGGCATAACGATTCGTTCATGCGGACGCGCCGACCAAGTTTGTGCTTCCTTCGACGGCGGGTGTTTCTATGCCACTGAATGAGCGGTGGCGATGGCGCGCCGTTTAACGCAAGTTTTATGCAGCGGTCGTCTAACGGTCTAGCCATTCTGCTCATCGTGATGGTGGGTGTCTCGATCCCAGCGCGTGCATGGGGTCAGGCGGGAAGTATTCGAGGAACAGCCTACGACGCATTCGACTCCCAACCGATGCCAGGAGTCGACGTGGTTGCATTCAGCGATGACGAGATGGTCGGATACGCAATCAGCGACGGAAGCGGAAGATTCGAGATCACCGGTGTGCCTATGGGTGCTCTGCGGATTGAGACGCGCTTCGTGTGTTATGAGCGTGAATCAACCGAACTGTTTCTGAACGGCCCGACAGCCGAAATTGACGTCCCGGTTGGACGAGTGCTTTCCGACGACGAATTGGCCTTTACGAGCCGGGATGCCGAAAGAGACCTCTCCGAGGGAAGAGTCCAGATTCTCGGAATTGGGACGGAAATACTTCCCGGACGAAGAGAGCGCCGAGCGTTGCGCTCTCTTGATCGCAAGTATGGTTTCTCATCCAAGAACCTAGGCTGCGATTGTTCTCCTTCCAACTGGCAGGGTGTCCGTGTTTACAATGCGGTGGTTCGTGCTCATTTGGACGAGAGGAACGGGCCGGACTGGTGGGAGCGATACCTTCAGGAACGGAAGACCATTCTCACACGAAGCCATTGACTAACGGACGCTGCTCCGTGACCTTTCGCTCACGCGGACACGCCACCCCAGGCTGTTTTCTTCTTCCGGCGGCTAGTGTTCCATTGAACGGCGGTTGCGTTCGCCGCGCCGAATAGTCCGAGTGTTATGCATATTGAGGACGACATGAAGGAAACGGGGAAAATTAACTATGTCGAGATTCCTTCAAAGGATATCGAAGCAACGAAGACGTTCTTTGCCTCGGCGTTTGGGTGGTCATTCATCGACTATGGTCCCGAGTATGTGGCCATTGAAAATGCCGGAATAGACGGCGGCTTTTACAAGTCCGACAAAATAGCTTCAACGGAGAACGGTAGCGTGCTGGTCGTTTTATATAGCTCAGAGCTCGAGGCAACAGTAGAAAAGGTCACATCGTCAGGTGGCAAGGTGGTTCAGGATATATTCGATTTCCCGGGTGGCCGCAGGTTTCACTTCACTGATCCAAATGGAAATGAGTATGCGGTTTGGTCAGAGCCCGATGCATAACTAGACATAATTAGGTCAAGCACAGCGACAGCTTCTTCGTTGCGGCCTCGTGTCCACCACAAAGCTGTGCGTGTGGGCATGACGCCATCATCGTTTGTACTGCAGTCATCGTCCGTCGAGCCCTGTCAAGGCATTCTCGAAGGCCGCATCTCTTGGACGAGAAAGACCAGCAGAAGCAATGCGATGCGATTCGCGGACGCGTGACCGTGTTGGAAGAAACTGCAGAACGGCAATCACGGGTCGGAGGGTGAAAGTCGCACTACGCTGCCTGGCTCATCGCAAAAGGACTGACTGGCGTCGGTGATCCAGAGGAGTGGCAACGGCGGGTTCGTGCGGATCGTAGTCTTCCAGGTCGAGATACCTAGCTGTGCTCGACAGCGATATTATTGCCTACACGTCCTATGCAGGAGCACGGGTCTTCACGAAGGCTTATCGCCGAGAATGCTCCATCGGTATCGGTGATTAGCAAGACTGAGACGCTCGGTTAGTTCGTGTTCGCTCGATCGTGATTTCAGCGACCGACTCGGGTTCGGACCTTGGCGATGGCAGACCGACTTCGCCGGCCCAATGAGCATTCTTCAGCGGCATCCAGGTCTATTTTAGGGAGTTAAGGCAATATTCACCGTCCGTGCCTAACTGCCATACAGCCCGATTTTTCACCCTCTCAGGCAGCGCTTGTCTCTGAAACAGAGACGGTTTGCGTTTTAATGGGGGCATAATCGCTCCCCGTGCGTACACACAATCTGCCTGCCGACGCTGGGCGCCGAGCGTGCAAGATCGTCTCGCACGGGAATGGCAATGAAAGCCTACGCGCACACGGTCGATAATGCCAGTGCATGGACCGGATCAGCATGGCCGAGAGAATACCCT